>JBARSG010000469.1:0-1658 GCA_049644625.1 Desulfobacterales bacterium
GTTAAATTCGCCCTGGTTAAACAAATAAAACAGGTTTAACTGGGTAAACTAAGCTTGTCTTTTTCGAATAATTTTGGGTACTTTTGTGCATAACGTGTTTTATGAACCCCCATTAGACACTGGGGCCAAGAGGAGATGTGCTCGGTATTGCGGTTCAAAAGTCTTTTGTTTTGAATTGCTCCAGAATTTTTACCACATCTTCTTCGGCCACATCCGACCAGTGCCGGTAGGCGCTGGCCACGGCATAACTCAAGCCGTCTCGGATATTGGCACAATACAGCGCTTCAACATCACGTGCGATCATTTCCGCCGAATGGCGATGACCGGTGGGTACGGCGACAACAATGCGACCGGCCCCGGCATTGCGCAATGCAGCCACCGCCACCCGCATGGTAAACCCCGATGCCAGTCCGTCATCCACCAGAATTGCGGATCGATTCCCAAGGTCCGGGAAGGTACATGGAAAACCTCAAGCTGATTATGATATTTGGAATTCTATGCCGGAATAAAGCGCGACTCCCGATACGCTTATTCAATTTCAAAACCCGGGAATCCTTCTATTTCTGACATTTGCTCCTGTGCTGCTTTAACGACTTGTTTTGGAAACATTTTGAGATCAGCACTTGTGAAAGCATACTGCGGTAAGTGTTGGATGACCAGTCGGACCACACTCATTGCCTGATCCCTGTCCCTTTGTTTGTTTACCGGTTCCCGATCCGTTTGACCACTTAACCAGAATTTATGTAGCGCAAAAGCTCGGGGGTCAGGTACCGCCATTTCAGAAGGATAGCCATCGTCTCCTATCACAACTTGAGAAAATTTCGGGGAAGACAGCAACCATTGCAAATTCCTGATTTCAATGGCCTCCAGATCTCCCGGCCCACCCATTCGCCGTGGTTCTCTGGTCATCACCTTTTTCGGCTCAGCTTTTATCAAGTCGACCATATATCCATGTCGGTTCACCGCCCGAAATCGTTGAGAACTGGAAAGTTCAAAGGAGCGATCCGTCTTTCTGAGAAGAGCCAGCAGACCGCCCGGTTCTGTTTTATCGTCAGCCAGCAGCGTAAGTTTCGGCCGGATATCCCATAGAATATCCATATCTTTGGTTGCCATAATCGGACTATCAAAAAAAATGCCTGCGGCTGCTTCATAAGCGTATAAAGCATTCGTGCCAACGACAACGATATTTTTCCCCAGTAGATTTTGCTGAACCAACACCCTTAAAATATTGGTGACAATCCTGGGCACCCGCTGGATCATTGCCGCCTTGCAAAATCTTGCCTGCTCTTTTAACCGTTCTTTTAAAACGGACATCCGTTCCTTGAAACTTTTTTTGGCTTTCCGGAACTCGTCAAATATTTTCTCGGTTTCCGGAGATCGTACCCCTAAACTCTTTCCATAGCCGTAGCGATCTCTGGATCTGAATAAATATTCCCGGCCCTTGGATTTTTTCCAATGCATACCGCCAGCGTAAGAAAGGAATTTTTGGTGGGTATCCAGGAAAGCTTCATAGAGGTGCACCGTGTCAATGAACACTCGCCTTTGGTTGTCTGTCATCTTTTTGAAAAACAAACTGTTTTCCATCATTCGGCTCGCTTTCATATTTTGAAGGAAAACCAAGGAGTATTTCTTAGCAATAAGTTAATGGGGGTTTTCCA
>JBARSG010000470.1:0-7557 GCA_049644625.1 Desulfobacterales bacterium
TGGCAGAGTCAACAGGATTATCCACGGTCCGAGGCACAGAAACCACGGCCGCCTGATGAAATATAACGTCGCAGTCTCTTGCTGCTTTTTCTAATGTTTCCCGATCACGAATATCGGCTTTATAAAATGTAATATGGTCCTTGATTTGATTCAGGTTGGAAAGGCGGCCTGTTGAAAGGTTGTCAAGCACCGTCACTTCGCATCCTTCCGACAGCAAGCCGTCGACAAGGTGAGACCCGATAAACCCTGCTCCGCCTGTGACAAGTGCTTTTTTAAATTTTAAATTCATTGTAAATTATTGCCACTAAGACACCAAGGCACGAAGCTTTTACACAGCTCCGCCTTGTTAATTACATATGGAAATTCATATTAACCTATTGTTTTTACAAGTTAAATAGAACGCTGATTTTCGCAGATAAGCTCAGATAATATTATTATTTCTTAATTTAAGAATCTTGAAAATCTGTGTTTATCTGTGTCCAATAAAGGAAATTCCTATACTATCAAGTTAGGTCATAAGCCTTTATCTTGTTCAACAAGGATTTATAACTTATATCGAGCAGAATTGCAGCTTTTTTTCGGTTCCAGTTCGTTTTTTTAAGGGCTTGTTTCATGATTTTTTTTTCTGTTCGACTTATAAATTCCCTACAAATATCCTTTAAGGAGACTTGGTTTAAATCCTTTAAATATTTTTTAACATCTGAAAGCTCTGCCACGGTATAAATATCTTCACTGCAATTGATATGATTTGTTGATTTATTCTTTTGATTTGGCAGGCAAAATTTATTAAGCATGCTCTCTTCATTGCCCATCAGAACAGAATGTCTGATCACATTTTCAAGTTCTCTAACATTTTCAGGCCAGTGGTAACAGGTAAGTATGTTTTTGGTTTTTTTCGACAGGTTAAAATGGCTCCTGCCAATATCTCCGCAAAACATGTCATTAAAAAAAACGGCCAGCAGAGGAACATCCTGGATCCGATTTCTGAGCGGCGGAATGTCGATACGGATTACATTTAAGCGGTAAAATAGATCTTTGCGAAATTTCCCTTTTTCGACAAGCATACCAAGGTCAGCACTGGCTGATGCAATAATCCTGGCATCGACTGTCTCTTTTTCCTCAGTACAATGTTTTGAAATGATGCCTTCGTCTAAAACCTGAAGCAATTCGGCCTGGAAGGAAGCGGGCATTTTTTCCGTATGGTCTAAAAAAACAGTGCCTGTGTCTGCAATCTTAAACATTTTTTTTGGGTTCCAATCGGCATTTTCAAAAGCCCCTGGATTAAATCCCAAAGGTTTGTTTTCAAAAGACTCGCACGAAAACTCGGCAGTGTTAACTTTAATAAATGGATTGTTTCTCCTATCCGATTTGAAGTGAATGGCTCTTGCCACCATTTCTTTGCCTGTTCCCGGTTCTCCTTGAACGAGAACCGTCTCTTTAGAAAAGCTCAATTCGAGAACCATCTTTTTTATTTTTTGCATTTCAGGGCTATTGCCGATTAACAACGGACAATCCTGAGACATTTTGATCTTCAATCGGTTGCCGTGAATTCTTCTTATCGCCATTTTTATTTCATATGGCTCAACGGGTGTATTTATAACAATTATATCATCAAACAAGTTTATGTCTATTAAATCATGAATAGCATAATCACCTGAAATAATCAAAACAGGAAGACCGCTGTCTTTCATCTTTAACGTATTGACAAATCTTAAGGTTCTTTCCAGAGAAAGGTCCCCTGAAATAACCAGATCGGGATTAAGCATTGACAAATTATCGAGACATATTGTTTCCTTATCAAAAATAAATGGAGAATACCCCCATCCCGAGATTATTGACTTTAAATAATCTCTACGCACCTGATTTGTTTCGAGAACAACTATATTATGTTGTGATCCTAAGGTCATAAAATTATATCTATTCAGGGAGTCAATTTATGCAGGTATCTGTCATATAAATTTGCTCCAATTAAAGCAAATTGCATGCCGTTTATTGAACAGATTTTAGGTTAGATAAACAATTGCGGAAAGAAATCCTGTATCTTATAAAAATTAATACCATTTTTTAGGAAAATATTGTATCTCATGTTCGCAAAACCTTTTTCACACCGCCTTTTTTGCAATCATTTTTAGCTTGACTTAAGATAAATATGAAACTAATTACATATAAATGAGAAATTAATTACTGATTATTGTGAATTTCCCGTTAATTAATTTGACGATATCTATCACTGGTCCTTGAACATTTATCATTTGACACGGGTCGTTAGACATTTGTCCGCCCCGTGAAATTTTTGCCCCAAGCAGGACTGTTTCACTGGGGTCATGAGGTGTTGGATATTGGTTACTGCTTTTTGGTTATCTCCAACAAACTCGATACTTGAAGGTTTTAGGTGTAATTTTGGGATGCGGAAAAAAGTATGCTTGCCAAATCCATCAGAATATTATATATGTAAAAATCAAATCGTGATTTTTGCCTGTGGTCATATTTAACCGCAAATAGAAGCATTTAAATATTAACCGCAAATGGACACAGATGGACATAAAATTAACCACCCCGCCGCAAGCGGGCGGCATATTTGAAAGGATTTAATCTTTTTACCCCCTCACCCTACCCCTCTCCCCAGGGAGAGGGAACGGAAAGATTACCCGCCGCAAGTGGATGGGGTAAATGACAATTTAATTTATTTTTAAATTCGTGTTTATTCGTGTTCATTCGTGGTTAAAATCAAAGATACTATACTTTTTATCAAACAATTAAACGTGTTGGCAGATTAAATAAAATGAATAACCCATATAGATTGCTCATAATTGATGACAACAAAGAAATTCTGACGGCACTTACCGATTTTCTCAGCAAGAAAAAATATGATGTTGTCTCTGCTTCCGACGGCTTGGATGGACTGAAATTGCTTGAAACAGAGCAGCAAGGATTTGACCTGGTAGTAACAGATCTCGTTATGCCCAACATAAGCGGGGTCGGCCTTATCTCAATAATCAAGAAAAAATTTCCTGATTTACCGGTTATTGCCATAACCGGATGGGGTGAGCATCCTGAAGCGTTGGCCACAGAAGCCCAAGCTAACCGGGTATTGGAAAAACCATTTGATCTTTCTGAGCTTGACACAGTAATTAAGGAGCTACTTTCTCCCTGAAATCTGCACAAATTATTCTTGAAAAGATTAAAACAGACATTGATAATTCAAGATTAAAAATTATGGTACCTCCATTAATCGGAATAAGTAAAAGCATCAAGAGAGTCAGTGAGCTGATCGAACACGTTGCTGACACGGGATTAAACGTTTTAATTTCCGGTGAAAGTGGTGTCGGTAAAGAGGTTGTTGCTCAGAACCTTTACCATAAATCTATAAGAAAAAACAAACCCTTCATAAAAGTCAACTGCGCCGCATTGCCGGATGGGTTACTTGAAAGTGAGCTTTTCGGATTCGAGCGGGGTGCTTTTACCGGAGCTGAACGAAAAAAACGTGGGAAATTCGAACTGGCACATCAAGGGGTTCTGTTTTTGGACGAAATCGGTGATATGTCCCTTGCGCTTCAAGCCAAGCTTCTTCATGTTCTTCAAAGTGGCGAGTTTGCCCCACTCGGTTCTGAAAAAGACGTTAAAGCAGATGCCTGGGTTATAGCAGCCACAAACCAGAAGCTGGAAAAAAAGGTAGCAAAAGGGCTTTTTAGAGAAGATCTGTACTATCGACTCAACATCATAAAAATATATATTCCCCCTCTTCATGAAAGACCTGAAGATATCCCTTTATTAATTGACCATTTTATAACAAAATACACTCCACGGTTCGATAAAAAAAAGCTATTGAAACCCAGCCGTGACGATATGGAAAAACTTATATCATACAGCTGGCCAGGAAACGTCAGGGAACTTCAGAATGTGCTAAAAAGCTGCATGGTGATGGGCAACTGGAAAGAAGTTATCGATGATCTTTCCATGAAAAACCGATCCTCCTTAATTTCAATGTCGGATGAACCATCCATGGACGGGGCTTCAATCGTCGACGACCTATTAGACTTTAAGGATGATTATTCATCAGATAATGCATCTTTTTCTCTTAAAAAGATCAAGAGAAAGGCGCTGGACAGGATCGAAGAAGAGGTTATTTCATTTGTCCTTGAAAAAACAGGCTGGAACCGGAGCAAAGCAAGCGCAATTTTAAAAATAAGTTATAAAACTCTCCTTTATAAAATCAGTGATCTTGATATTAAACCACCAGCCAAACCCGGATAAACCGGAAATAACAAATCACAAGCATCAAATTTCAAATACCATGCCAAAGGCAGGCAAGAATTCCAAACTACAAGCTCCAAATTCCAAAGAAATACCAAACCCCAAATAAGATCCAAAGCCAATTGCCTGCCCTGTTAAATAAATCGTAGATTTAATGCGAAGCATTATTTAACAGGGTAAATTATTTGTTTTTTTGGTCATTGAGATTTGTTTGTTATTTGTTTTTTGTAATTTGATTTTTTTAACATAAAAACACAAGAAATCAGAGTTTAGGAACTAACCGCAAATGGACGCAAATGCACACATATATTATTTTTTTAATTTGTGTTTATTTGCGTTCATTCGTGGTTAAAAAAAGAAAGGCAGAGGGAATGCCTGATTGGCATTTATGCCCCCTGCCTTTTTTGTATTAAATGAAAGTTATAGCAGTAACATCAAGATGACAAAGCATCCGAAAAGATCGATCTACGTTCCAGGCTGCTTCTTCGATCCTTTTCTTCTCTCAAATCTTTCCTGTTTTTTATTATTACCATCTTTCCACTTCTACGATCTATATTGTCTCTCCGGTCAAGGCCGATCCTACGATCATCGCCCAGCCTCCTATCCGGGATATGGTTTGTGTATAAAAATTGTCGTCTGTCAATACCTAACCGTCTGCCCCCGTTATCTATAAGTGCTATTGCCATAGCCGTAATGTTCATAGTCAAATCCTCAAGCACATATGTATCCCGTAAAATTCTCCATTGCAGAATCCAGAATCTATTTAAGACATAATATGGGTATTTGGCTTTAACCTTTCCCCTGTTAATTTCTTCTGTGCCAAAACTGTTCACACCTAAAATCTGCATTAACCTTTTTTCGAATTCTTCGGAACACCTTATGCAAAGAAAATGCCATAAAAAAAATAAAATTGCTATTCTTTTTTATTAAATTTATTTTCTTTAAATATTAGAGAGTTATACATAAAAAAAACGGGGCTTACTGCTTGTATCTTAGCTTCAGTTAGACTGATTTTTATGTAAATTATGTTACAACTACATAAAAATTATGTGATTTATTTCATAAATGTTTTTATTGAAAAACAAAACGTTTTAATGGTAAAGTTAATTAATATCCCCGAAAGCAGGACTAACCGCTTGAATATCCCGCTGATACGAGGTTTGCAGAATTTAGGTAACACAAAAAATATTTCCGTGGAGGTCAAACAATGGGCCGTTTGAAAAATTTTCTTATTCTTTATCTTTTTGTATTTACTCTGCTGTATGGTTGCTCATCAAATGAAGAGAAGAAAGCTTCTTATTTTGAAAAAGGGAACGCCTATTTTGAAAAAGGAGAATACAAAAGCGCAGAGCTCGAATTCAAGAATGCGATACATATAGATCCTGAATATGTCGATGCTTATATAAAGCTTGGCCAAACCTATCTTAATCTCGGAAATCCTCAAGAGGCTTTCAGGGCCTATTCAATGGTTGCAAAGCTTGATCCGGAAAACTTGAATGCTCAGCTCAAGCTATCTACATTCTATTTATTGGGGAAAAAATTTAAGGAGTCACGGGAGAAGGTTGATGCGGTTTTAAGTAAAGAGCCGGACAATATAGATGCGCTATTCCTGCTTGCCGGTATCCTTGAACTGGGAAAAAAGCAGAATGAAGCTGTATCTGTATTTGAAAAAATTATTAGACTCAATAACAAGGAACCCCGCGCCTATATAGAGCTCTCCCGAATACTGACACGTCAGGGAAAGTTTTCAGAAGCTGAAAATATTCTTAAAAAGGCAGTCCACATCAATCCTAAAGCGGTAAACCCACATCTTGCCCTTTTTAGTTTCTACGACAGTAATAAAGAGTATGGCCGTGCAGAAGCCGAAATAAAGAAAGCCATCGAAATAAGCCCGGAAAATTCAGCTCTTTTTATTGACCTCGGTAATTTTTACTTTAGACATAACCACATGAACAAGGCAGAAGCAGCATATCTGAAGGCTGTTGTGATTAACCCCAAAAACATAAAGCCCTACATGGTCACCGCAAGATTCTACGATGCTATCGGCAGTAAAGACAAGACGTTAGCCATGTACAACAAGGCTCTTGACCTCCAGCCCAAAGATTTTCGGATAATGGACTCAATCGCAAGGTTTTATGTTAAGAATAAAAAAATTGGGGATGCTGAAAAGTATATCACCGATATTTTAAAGCAAAGACCCAATTATTTTCCGACCAGAATGTTAAAAGGGGAATTCTTTGTCTATCAGCGAAAGTTTGACGAAGCGATTACATTATTTGATCAGCTAATAGAGGAAGAACCAGGATATGGCCGTGTCTATTACTTCAAGGGTATCGCACATTTGGGAAAAGGTGAATCCAGGCTGGCAAAGACAGCCCTTGCCAAAGCTATTGAATTAAATCCCAGGCTATTAAAAGCAAAGCTCCTATTGGCCGAAATTTATTTGGGTGAACGCGATGTTAATCTGGCTATGAAAGAAAGCCTGGAGGTTCTTGAAATCGCACCGGATAGTTTCCAGGCAAAAATGATTTTAGGAAATGTCTACATGTATCAGAGAAAATTTAAGGAAGCAAAGAACACATTTGAATCATTAATCAAACTTGCACCGGAAAATCCTATGGGATACTTCCGTCTGGGTCTTTTGCAGCGTTTGCTGAAAGAGTATGATCCTGCTTTGGAAAACTTTAAAAAAGCCATGTCCATAAACCCCAGGCTTATGGATGTATTTACCAATATTATTCTTGTGCATGCCGCAAAAAAGGATTTTGAAACGGCAATTTTAAAGTGTGACAAAAAACTGGAAAAATTACAGGACGCTCCTGAACTACTGGCTATTATCTACAATCTAAAAGGAGGACTCTACCTTGCCCAGCACAAAGAAAAACAAGCGAAAGCATCATTCAAAAAAGCTTTAAAAGAAAACCCGAATTTCCTACGCCCTTATTATTCCCTTGGCAGAATATATCTTACAGAGAAAAAAGAGGATAAAGCCATTGAACAATATAAGAATGTCTTGGGAAAAAATCCTAAGCAGACAGCTCCCCATATGCTTTTGGGTACTATTTATGATATGCAAAAAAGGGTTGATCTTTCAGAAAAGCATTACAGAGCGGCCCTCGACATCAACCCGGACTTTGCTCCGGCTGCCAACAACCTTGCTTATTTGCTTGTAATGCAAAACAAAAATATCGACGAGGCCTTAAAGCTTGCATTAAAAGCAAAGGAAAAACTTCCCAATGACCCCAATGTAATGGACACACTAGGTTTGATTTATTACAAAAAGGGTTTGTTTGACAGCGCCAT
>JBARSG010000471.1:0-3465 GCA_049644625.1 Desulfobacterales bacterium
TACATGTGCCGTTGAAGTAAATCTGAGTTTGGGAAAGGAGACAGTTTGAATATTATCGGTGTCTCCAACGATTCGATACGGGTCCGGCGGGCCGTTAAAATCCGGAGGAGAATATTGGGGAGGCAAAAATACATGGATGGACTCAAGGTCAAAAACCATTCGGTTCATGCAGGTTCTTGCCGTTTCATAAGAGGTAACCCCCTCATTAATGACTTCGGCACCGGTAAATACTGTATTATACGAACCAAATATCGTTGTAACAATGATAGCGAAAATAAAAATCGCAATCATAATCTCAAGCAGGGTAAAACCGCTGTCCGGATGCCGGATGCCGGATGCCGGATGCGGGTGATCGGTTAATGGCGTTACGCTGATTTTTTCTGACTTTTTATGCATTTCTAAGCCGATTACTCCTGTATAAATCTGTAGGTTCTCAGGCTGTATGTAAATTCATCGGTGTTAAAAGATACGTTAACATTAATTTGTTTTAAATTTTCAGCGATATTTCCCAGTAGTTCTGACTCAATATCATCTATGACAACATTCCATCTGTAACCCGGGAATTTATCTCCGAAATCTCCTGAATCATCTGCCTGTTCCTCCAGGTTTACTGTTTCAAGTTCAGCTATTTTTAATTGGGCCAGCAGGGGCGCGGTTGCATAAAACCTTGCCTCGTAGTTCATGGAGATGGTTTGAGCCTGCATTTTATATACACTAACCAGAACAATGGCGATTATGGAAAGGGCGACCATGATTTCAAGGAGTGTAAAGCCGGAGTCCGGTTGCAGGTTCCGAGTCGCGGGTTGCGAGTTGCGGGTTTCTGTTTTTTGCATTCTGCCTTCTGTTTATTCTTTTTTTTAATCTTCAAATTCTAAATATTTATTATATAAACGGGCACGAGATAGAAAAGGTTCGACAAGAAAAGAGAGCACCTCATTATCGTTATTTGTAATGTGGATAATTGCCTTATCCGAGTATCCCTTTTTATAAAAATAAATATCCGCCCGGCCAGCCGAAATTTTTTCTTTATCCGGATATTCAACATCAAGCAGTTTTATATCTTCCGGTAGTTCATAACCGCTCGCCTCCGCATCTTCAAGCTCTTCTGCTGACATAATGTCGCTGGTTACCCACAGCCGGTTTGAATCCAGACTCAGGTGCAAAACATAACGTTTTTGATCATGAACCGCCTTTTCTTTTAACGCAGATACGTTCAGCATAATCCATCGTGAAACTTTTCGGGTATTGTCTGACAGAACATCAACCTGGATTCGGGGAATGGCAAAAAAAAACATAAGGCTGATCAGAGAAATAACCACTATGAGCTCGATAAGAGTGAACCCGTTGTTTTGCCTGAAGTTAAGTGTCATGTTCTATTGGTGAGAATATAGGTAGTGTCCATCCATAAATGGTCTTTTTGCCCAACCTCTGCGTTATGTTCAAAAAATAATCCTCGGAATATTAAACATATGCCTGCCTGCCCCGTAGGTCCGGCAGATCGTACTGGGGTGGTTATTTTTTTCACATGCCTTGATCTTGAACAAAAATCCTCATTTATGGATGGACACTAAGTAGTTTAAGCGGATATTGGGAAAAAAGCATTTCCGGTTGGAAACTATTCGATTTCCCAGCTGTTAATATCCCTGTTCTTGTCTTCTCCGTCCGGGACCCCGTCCGCACCATATGAAATAATGTCATAATCGCCATGCGCACCCGGGGAAAGATAGACAAACTCATTCCCCCAGGGATCTTTCGGAAGCCTCCCTTTTTCAAGATAACCCTGCTTGCGCCAATTCTTCGGGACTATCCCGGTCTCAGGCTGCTCAATAAGTGCTTGCAGACCCTGTTCGGTATCCGGATACATGCCGTTATCGAGTTTATATAGTTTCAGGGTTGTCTCCAGGCTCTCGATCTGCATCTTTGCTTTAAGCTGTTTTGCCTCTTCAGGCCGTCCCATTATTCTGGGTACGATAAGCCCGACGAGGATCCCCAATATTACGATGACAACCATCAGTTCAATAAGCGTAAATCCACGACAGTCTAATTGTTTAAAAAAAATCTTATTCTTCATTTTTTCTCCATCCGTACTTACTGTTACCTGACAAGCTGGTTCATTTCAAAAATCGGTAAGCATATGGAAAGGACAATGAAACCGACAATAACGCCCATAATTAATATCATAAGGGGTTCAAGGAGTGATGTCATGCTCATCACTGTCGTTTCCACTTCATTTTCAAATACAGTTGCAATTTTGTTCAACATGGCTTCCAATTCTCCGCTTTGTTCTCCCACCTGAATCATCTGGATGGAAAGATCGGGGAATATTTTACTTTCCGCCAAAGACACGCCCAGTCCCTGTCCTTTTCCGACCTCTTGTGAAGCTTCTTCAATGATATCGGCAATTAACACGTTTTCTACTATATTCTTTACGATTCCAAGTGCCGGCAACATGGAAATTCCGTTTTCAAGAAGCGAACCCAGGGTCCTGGCAAAGCGGGCCACAGCCAGTTTTTTGGTTAAAATTCCAAAACCGGGCAAAAGGAGTTTGATTTTATCAAAAAAATAATGACCTTTCACCGTCTTTTTTATCATGCGCAAGGTTAACAGCATCAATCCGATCACGATAAATATGATCCACCAGTATATTTTGAAAAAATTACTCATACTGATAAGAAAAAGCGTCGGGGCAGGAAGGGTCTGATTCATGTCTGTAAAAATTGAAGTTATACTGGGAACAATAAATGTCAAAAGAAGAAATAGAACAAGTGCTCCGATAAGGGACATTAAAATCGGATAAGCCAGAGCTGATCTGATGCGATGTTTTAAGGCCTGTTGTTTTTCGGTAATATCGGCAAGCCGTTCTAAAACAATCTCAAGCGCTCCGGAAGTTTCACCAGCCCTGACCATGTTCACATATAGCGAGGAAAAAGTTCCCGGATACAAAGATAAAGATCGGGCAAAGCTGTTCCCTTCCACGATTGAATCCTTGATCTTTGACAGTATTTTTTTGAATACTTGAGATCTGGTTTGTGGTATTAAGGTATCTAAAGCCGATACAAGCGGGAATCCGGCTCCTACCAACGTTGATAGTTGCCTTGTCATCATTGAAACTTCATGCGGTCTGACACGGGCAAAATAGCGTACAATTGAAAAAGACGAAGGCGCTTTTATTGTGGCAGTATCACGTACTTCTTTAATGGAGACAGGAAAGGTTCTGGATGCACGCAACTTCTGACGGGCTGTACCGGGGCTTTCAGCATTAATTATCCCTGAGACGGTTTTCCCTTTTATATCCTAGGCTGTATATTCATATACCGGCATGTTAGTAACTTATGACCCTATATAGACATCGTCAACCACTTAACTTTGATGGCTTCGTAAAAAGTCCAACTTCTGCGTTGCGCTGCATTCCTCGTCACTGCGACGTACTATAAGTACGTCTCATTCCTCGGAATTTGCGCGCCT
>JBARSG010000472.1:0-2638 GCA_049644625.1 Desulfobacterales bacterium
CTATATGCTAACAGTATAATATAATTATATTTATTTAAGCCTTTTAAAATTTGTTTGCAGTTTTTAGGTACCATGCTTTTAATAAGCATGCAAGGATATAAAATCGACTAGCGAACTTTTTCAAAAAAATCGTCTATGCCGTTTCGGATGCCTTGGACAATATTAGATAACACGCTGATATCTCTTAATGATTTTTCTTCAGCGGAGTTGGTGATATATCCTATTTCGAGGCAGACTGCGGGCATATCCGCCCCTTCCAGAACCATTAGCGGCGCACCCAGCATTTCACTTTTTTTGAATATTGCCTGTTCGTTGATGCGATTTAGCAACAATTGGGCAAGAATTTTGCTTGATCTTTGATGCCTGTTTTGAATGTTGGACCAGGGAGACCGGTCATCAATTTTTTCAAACGGTTTAGAGGGATCGGTGTCGGGTGTTAAAACCGATTCCGATATTTCATTGAAAAAATAAAGGGTTATGCCGTTTGCCTGATGAAGAAAGCTTCCGCCGGAATGAATGCTGATGAAAAGGTCTGCTTTTGAATGGTTGGCCATGGATGTTCGGGAAGGGATATTTAGAAAATAGTCATCGGTTCTGGTAAGAATTACCCGGTAAGTATTCTCCAATTCTGCCGCCACCGTTCTGGCCAGCTCCAGAGTCACATTTTTTTCAAAAGTTCCTTCCGGACCCGAGGCCCCGTTATCATGTCCTCCATGTCCCGGATCTAAGATAATGGTTTTGTTTTGCTTAGCAAAGATCGGTTTTTTGGGGGTTGCCTGTAATGGTTGGGAGCATATAAGAATGAACCCTAAACCCATTAAAAGGCAATACCGTGTGATAGAAAATGGATGATAACCTGCTGACATAGAAGACCCTTTTGTTACTTTACTTGACACGCACCGGATTTGATATTATAATTTTAATTTCTATTCTTTTGAAATTTAATATATTCAAATATATTGTCAAGTTATAGTTTACCGTTCTATTCAACCCGTTCTTTTTAACCTTAAAAAACGGGTTGGCAGCAAAATTTAAGGTCTCCTATAGACAGACACCGTATTAATTTGCGAGAGTGGCGGAACTGGTAGACGCACTGGATTTAGGATCCAGCTCTGGCAACAGAATGGGAGTTCAAGTCTCCCCTCTCGCACCAGTTTTTTAATTTATGCTAACTTGTTAGAAAGGATTTTTATGAGAGTTACGGTAGAGAATGTGAGCAGCGTTAAAAAGATAATGAATGTTGAGATTCCTGAAGAAACGGTTGTTCGTGAACTGAACGATGCCTATAAAAAGCTCAAGAAAACAGCTAAAATAAAAGGGTTTCGCACGGGAAAGGCACCTCGTTCGGTTTTGGAACGGTTGTTTAAAAAAGATGTCCATAATGATATATCTTCCAAGCTCATTCAGGATTCTTTTATCGAGGCGCTCAAGGAAGCCGATCTCGATATTGTGGCAAAGCCGGATATTGATCCGCCCGGGCTCGATGAAAAGGGGCCTTATAAATATGCTGCCACGGTGGAGATAAAACCCAAAATCGAGGAAATCGATTTCAAAAACTTAACCCTGAAAAAATTTCTCTACCATGTTACGGATGAAGAAATGGACGCACAGCTTAAAATGCTCCAGAAAAATTTGGCAAAACAATATCCCATAGCAGAAGATCGAGGGGTCCGGGAAAACGATTTTGTTCTGATCGATTATCAAGGATTTAAAGACGGCAAACCCTTTGCCGAAACTCAAAAAACCGAAAACCATGCCGTGAAAGTTGGCGAGGGTCATATTTTAAAGGAATTTGACGATCAATTAATCGGAATGAAGACGGGTGATAACCGGGAAATAAAAGTAATATTTCCGGAAGATTATTTTAATAACAAGCTGGCCGATTCGGAGATAACTTTTCAGGTAACGCTCCATGAGATCAGAGAAGAGGTGCTTCCGGAGATTGATGACGAGTTTGCCAAAAATTTGGGGAAGTATGAAACATTAGACAACCTGAAAGATGCCATAACCAAGAACTTGGATGAGGGCTACGCCAAGAGAACAGAGCAGGAGATGAATGAGCAAATTTTTAAGAGCCTGATCTCAAAGACAGAATTCGAGTTGCCGGATTCAATGGTCGACTATGAACTGGAAAGGATTATTGAAGAGGTTGAACGGACTTTGGCTTATCATAATAAGTCAATGGAAGATCAGGGGCTGTCCAGAGAAATCCTTTTGGAAAAACATCGTGAAACAGCAGAAAAGAAAGTAAGACGGCATTTGATTTTAGACAAAATTGTCGAGCAGGAAAATATGACCCTTTCGGATGAAGAATTAGAAAATAGTTTTGAGGAGATGGCCAAAGGTTTTAATCAGCCTGTTGAAGAAATAAAAAAGTATTATAGTCAGAATAATGATAACCTCGAATTTTTTAAACAGACCCTACTTGAAAAACATGCTATAGAACTTATTATTAAAGATAGTATCATAGAAGAGGTAGAGCCCGGCTTAGAGCAACAATCTGAAATTTAAATCCAACGGTTTCAAAGAACTAAATTGTTGCGAATAAAAAATACAAAGTGATAAAGGAGACTATTTGTGCCACTAATACCCATGGTCATAGAGCAGAGCAGCAGAGGTGAACGCGCCTATGATATAT
>JBARSG010000473.1:0-2451 GCA_049644625.1 Desulfobacterales bacterium
GAAAAATGGCTGATTTAACAGAAGGAAAAGCTAAAGATGCATTTCTTATGCTATCGAAATGGGAAAAAGGTCACGAAAATTTTTTCAGAGAATATCGGGATAAGCTTACAGAGGTCTATTCCAAGATGCCATGGGGCGGATGATAAGACCATTCCATGACGGAACGTCCCATCGATAAACCGGCAAAGATCTGCTGTTTAAAATTCTCATTCTGGACAGTTTTGAAGGATTTTTTATGATAGAATAAAGACAAGCAGAAACAGAGACCTTGAAAAAAGTAAAAAATCAAATCCATAAAGAAAAAAGAATTGCGAAAATAATGTTTTGGTGTTTTACGCCTTTTTTTTTCGCAGCATTTATGCGTTTCTTTTTCATAATTTTTAAATATATATATGGGACTTTTCTCATCTTTATACTTGGGAAAAAATATGCTGATATAATTACAGCAATCGCTCTCATAACTTCGTTGTTTTTTACACTTGCCGTTTGTTCTTTCTTGTGGAAGGAATATAAAAAGCATATTTTAGAAATCGGATGAATGCGGGTGGGTTTGGTTGGTATTGGACGACGATATACTTAAAGTAGTCACAACTGCAAATGCAGATACACCCCTCTCTCAAGGACTGAAGCCCAAGATACCTGGTCGGCACTGGCATCGGCTTTGGCTTGTGTGCCCGGTTTGCCGGTATAAACTTCAGCACTCCCAGAGCCAACTACGGTAACTTCCGCGCCTTCCTCCTTTAATCTGTAATAAGGATACCAGAATTTAAAGACATTGAACATTTCTTCTAATAAAATAACAACTTTTTTCCCTTTAAGCAGCATGTTATCCTCCATGCTAAGTGTATTCTCTATTCCACAGCGATTCTAAAAATTCCCTGTATGGGAGGATAACTATGTTGCCAACTTTTCTTCTACGAGGTTCCATGCTGACGCATATATAGCGCTTCAGCTTCCTTTCCTCCGCCAGCATGCGAAGGGATTTAAAATCGTTGGGCGAGAGGTTGTCTTTAGCCTTCACTTCTATGGCCGTATGATCGCCAATGATAAAATCAACTTCAAAACCGGAGGTAGATCGCCAATAGCTCAGCCGCTCTCCAGATATATAGTCGCTGAAACTTGTCAGTTCATGCATAAGGTAAGTCTCAAATGCTTCACCGAATTCCTGCGTACCCGCGTGAAACTCCCGCTCCTGCAAAACGGCCACAACGCCAATGTCAAAAAAGTAATACTTTGATGAAGCCAATGGTTTCCTTTTCTTCGTTTTTCTCCAGGCAGGCAATTCGTAAAGAAGCAGGGTGTCTTTGAGGATTTCAAAATACTCATACACAGTTGTTCTCGCCACCTGGGCGTCATTGGCAACGTTCGTAAAGTTGACTATAGTGCCATTACAAAGTGCGGCCACTCGAAGAAATCTGCTAAATGCAGGTATATTGCGAGTTGCTCCTTCAGCAACGATTTCTTGCTGAAGATATGATCCGGCATAGGCTTGCAGGTCAGCGCGTGGCTCATCTGAAAAGTAAATAGAAGGGATTAGTCCGCGTTCTATCGCCAAGAATAAATCAAAATGTCTATTCAGTTCTTTATATGTTAAAGGGTGCAGGTATTTGGTACGTGCGCGGCCGCCCAGCAGATTGATTCCGCCACGTCTAAGTTTACGCGCACTTGATCCGGTCAGCAAAAAACGAATACCGCGTGACTCAATGAGGCGGTGCACTTCATTTAGAAGCTCCGGGAGTCGCTGGATCTCATCGATCACAACAATGCGGTCTTGCGGCGATAATTCTTCGGAAATACGTCCCGGGTTTCGGCTCAACACCAGATAGATTGATGAGTCAAGAAGATCATAGACACGTACGTTCTTCAGGGTATGGCGAATTAAAAATGTTTTGCCCGTCTGGCGGGGACCAAGCAGAAAATAAGACTTTTTATCCAACAGGACGTTTAAGTCGACAAGCCGCTCGATATATGGGATGTTTTCGTTCATGGTAATATTTTGACATGTTGATTGTCATATAAGATGACATATGACGAAAATATTGTCAAGCATAGATCATTGGAAATTCCAAATAACAAATCACAAGTATCAAATAAATTACAATTACTCCATCATTCCAGTATTCAAATATTCTCCCGCCATGGCGGAATGAGCGAAGCGGATTAACTTGTTCCGTATTCTTTAAGTTTTAACTGCAGGGTGCGGCGGCTGATCCCAAGAATCTTTGCAGCATGGGTACGATTGCCTTCGGTATCCTTCAAAGTCATTAGAATCATTTCTTTTTCGACGTCTTTGAGAGATCTTCCCGGAGTGAGACCGATCTCAGACTTTTTCAGGGAATATCGGGATAAGCTTACAGACGTCTATTCCAAAATGCCGTGGGGGGGATGATAGCTCCATCCCATAACAGAACATCCCATCGATAATCCGGCTAAGAAACCCGCTTGGAATTC
>JBARSG010000474.1:0-2004 GCA_049644625.1 Desulfobacterales bacterium
AAAGAATCTATCGTAAAAAAACTTGGTATAAGTGCGTATGATGATCCTTTTCCCGGAGCGGGCGTAAAATGTATTGATGAGTTTAAACGTGGAAACATTGAGAACTGTCTGAAGCACAACCAAGCCTGTCTGCTAAAAGAAAGGGATATTCTGTTCAAAAGAGGCTTTGTTTATCCAGATAAAATCGAGTTTCATGACCTGGCCAATCTATAAAGCTCAAAACTGTTATTGATGCGGAAGCCAAATTAAACAACACTCATGCTTCATTTCTATTTTTTATGAATGACAAAGAATAAATTTCTTTCACTTTGTCCTAATCTGACAATGACTCATGGTAAGCTCTTTTTAAAAAATAAAAGGAGAATGCCATGCAACAAATCATATCGTTTTTAGAAACTGCCAAACTTGCACGCAAACAGGTACATCGCAACTTAACTATTTTCCCTTTGTTGGCACCAAACGGACCTGAACCTGATTATCTGACACTTGAGCAGGCTTTAGATCAAAAGCTTATTCGGATTACCGAGTTGGGTACCGAAGGCAGTGTGTCTGAGCTAAAGCTTAACAATCTGGGGAAAAAGAAAGTATTAATTATCGAAGGTGAAGAACTAATCGGAGCCAAACAGAACCGGATTGTCAATTCCAGCTTTTTGATAGCTGGTAAAACAGAGGTTGTTATTCCTGTCAGTTGTGTTGAGCAGGGACGCTGGAGCTATAAATCGGAATCATTTAAATCCGGCAAAAGAATGGCCCACCCTTCGCTACGCAGAGAATATCAACAAGATGTAAGTTATAGTATTAAACGTGGAGATGGCTATCGATCAAATCAGGGTCGAATATGGAATAATATTGCAGACAAGTCAGCCAGGATGAAAGTGAATGCTCCAACAGGTGCTATGGCTGATGTCTTTGATAACTATAAAGATGAACTGTCTGCATTCCTCGAAAAATTTCATCTAATTGAATGGCAAGTCGGTGCAGTGTTTGCCATCAACGGTCAGGTTCTTGGATCCGAAGGATTCGGTTGCCATGATACTTTTAAAAGGTTTTTCGATAAACTTGTGAAAAGCTATGCGCTGGATGCTTTAGACAATCTTAAACATCAGCATGATGGATCTGTCCCACCGGACAAGGCCCGAGGTTTTATTAAATCAACAACCAAAAGCAAAGGAGAGGGTCATCCTTCAATTGGCCTGGGTACAAACATCACTTTTGAATCACGGACCATATCAGGTATTGCGTTGGTTGAAGAAGATCGCGTTTTTCATCTGTCAGCCTTTAAAAAGGAAAAAACGAGTAATTCTTCCGGATTGGGGTTTCAACGCTATTCTCACAGGAGAACCAGAAGGATTTATTAAGATATACATAAAAAATATAAAATTAAGGTGATTTATGCGTGGAGATCAATTGTCAAGACAATGGCGCATTCTCAGACAGATAGAGGTCAGCAAGAACGGACTGACAGCGGCCGAAATTGCCAAGATTGGAGGTGGTTCACTTCGGACAGCCTATCGGGATCTGGGTGATCTTCAGCTCGCCGGGTTTCCGCTTTATACTGAAAAAGGTGTTAAAGGTAATCGCTGGAAATTTGTCGACACATACAAATTTGACATGCCTCAACCGTTCACATTTACTGAGCTCATGGCGTTGCACTTGAGCAGGGATCTATTTCAGGTGTTTAAAGGCACCGTTTTTTTTGAATCGGCGGAATCTTTATTCAAGAAAATTCAAGCAACTTTGCCACCTCAAGCTTTAGCGTACCTGGACCAAATCCAGTCAAAATTTCATATAAGTATTAAACCTTATAAAGATTATGAGAAATTTAGAAAAATCATAGAACAGATCAATCAGGCCACAGAGGATTGTCAGAGTATTGAAATGTTTTATAAACCCTTAAGGAGCAAAAAGGACATTCAACGCAAAATAGATCCATACAAAATATGGTTTTTCGAGGGTACCATCTACATCATCGGTTTCTGCCACCTGCGTAGTGAAGTAAGGACC
>JBARSG010000475.1:0-21871 GCA_049644625.1 Desulfobacterales bacterium
CACTACAACCGAAAATAACTTGTCAATAATATCAAAAGGTTATTATTTAGTTATTTGAAAGTCCATTACACTCGCCGTGAACGCTTATCAAAAGGAGGTTAAACCATGACTGGAAATAGAGCCGTTACGTCAAAGGATTTTGAAGAAGCGCTCAAAATAGGCCGTCCGCCTAACGTGAAAAAGCTTTTTCCTAATTCAAGGGCCCTGATCGTTAGTGGAAAGTTTATTGATCGGGCAATGCTTGCCAAAGGTAAAGCCATCGCCATGGCTGCCAACGGTCGAAACAATTTTGTGATTCGAGGCGCTCTTCAGGCCGCTCAGAGAGCAAATGCCGCCATTATCATAGAAATCGCCAGGTCGGAGGGAGGTGCCAATGCCTATTGTGCAGTCAATTACTGGAATATTTCCCGGCAAGTCGATGCACTCTGCAACGAGCTGGATATTACTATTCCGGTGGCAATACACGCCGACCATTATGGGATCAAAAAAGAACAGGATGTAAATGGGGCCAAGATCGAGATACCCACGCTGTTTGAGGCCGGAATGACTTCCATTGCCATTGACGCATCCCATCTCCCCGACGACAAAAACCTGCTTGCCAACCTGGAACTGAACCCTTTTGTTCCTGAATGGGCCGGTCTTGAGACCGAAGTAGGGGAAATCAAGGGGAAAGAAGGGCTTTCAACTAAAGAAGAAGCCCTGTTTCTGATTCAGGGTCTGAACGCCCATGATATTTTTCCGGACTGGATCGCCTTAAACAACGGAACAACCCACGGCATTGAGGCAAGCGGTCAGGGGATACAAGTCGATTTAACCGTTGAAATCCACCAGGCGCTGGCAAAATATCAGATTTCCGGCGCCCAGCACGGAACATCCGGAAACAACTCCGATAGATTAATAGAAATAGCGGCGAAAACCAGAACCACCAAAGCCAATGTTGCCACGGCCCTTCAGATGATCTCCTGGGGTCTGGAGGTCAATGACTATGGGAATGCCATCCTTGATGACAGCGGCAACTTTATCAAGCTAAAGGACCAAGGCGTCACCGATGAGATGTGGGCAGAAATGGTCGCTTACGCACAGGCTCATGAGCTTAAAGGGGGAAACTACAAAAAACTCAACCTACCGTTTGAAAATAAACTTCTGGGACAGGTCGAAACAATTCGGACAAGGATGGTTAAACGGGTTGAAGCGTTCGTTTATAACATGCTTGTAAACGTTTTTAATGCTCAAGATTCAGCTCCTCTTGCCATTGAGGCTATCCTTGAGGCCGGCACCTATGATCCGGGACCCAAGGCCGCCAGAATCGAGGATCCTGCTGAATGGACGCCGGAAAAGATTATCCAGCGGGCAGCCACCATTGAATCTGAAAAGAGACCGGAGGGGAATTTCGACGATTAGCCCGAATTTCTCATAATGATGCGGAAAAAAACGTTTTGTCATTATTGCGGCACACGGCTCACAGAAAAGATCTACGAAGACAGTCTCCGACTTTTCTGTGAGCACTGTGATGAACCGATTTATGAAAACCCCATACCTGCCACCTGTCTTGTTGTAGTGGACAACAGGAACAGGGTTCTTCTCGTAAAACGAAGTGTAGAGCCTAAAAAAGGATTCTGGTGTCTTCCGGGTGGGTTCATGGAGCTTGGTGAATCCCCTGAAAAGGCGGCGTTAAGAGAACTTAAAGAAGAAACAGGGCTTTCGGGCCGGATTGAGATGCTCCTGGGTGTGTCCTCAAATCCAAGTGCCCTGTACCACACGGTCCTCATGGTCGGCTATCTTATTAGACAGTATAACGGCACTCTTATCGCCTGCGATGATGCGGATGATGCAGTCTATTTTCATTATGCCGAACTACCGGAAATAGCCTTTGAAAGCCACGCAAGATTCATCAGAATGTATTACGCCTCTTATTCGGCTTGATTTCTTCTACCCCAAATTTGCCTTGGCTTCCTCCCACAATTCGTCCATCTCCTGCTGGGATACCGATTCTATGTTTCTTCGACTCTCTATGATCAGCTTTTCCGTATACTTAAAGCGATTTTCAAATTTTTTTGTCGAATTTCTTAATGCTGTTTCGGGGTGAATGTGTGCAAACCGGGCAACATTTACGAGTGTGAAGAGAACATCTCCAAATTCTAAGGCCAAAAGATCTTGATCTTTGGAAGCTCGACTCTCCCTTTTCAACACCGCTTTCAGTTCAGACCATTCTTCTTCGACTTTCTGCATAACACCGGAAATATCATTCCAATCAAATCCTGTTTTGGCCGCACGTTCGGAAATTCTGTAAGCACGCATCAGGGCCGGAAGCCCTGCTGGGACTGAATCTAAAATCGAGGCCTTTTTAGCAAGGCTTTTTTCTTCCATTTTTATCTGATGCCACCGCGCCCCCACGTCTTCAACAGTATCAACGCTCTCGTTACCAAAAACATGGGGATGACGACGAGTCATCTTCTTAACATTTAAATCAACAACATCCTTGATATTAAAATGACCCATTTCCCGGAACAGGCCCGCTATAAAAAGGATATGAAACAATACATCACCAAGCTCTTCACATACGCCGTCAGGGTCTCCGGATTCAATGGCATCAACAAGTTCGTATACCTCTTCTATCAGATAAACCGCTATGGTCTTAGGTGTCTGCTTTCTGTCCCAGGGGCATCCATTTTCACCCCTTAATCTTTCAATCAATTCGATTATGGAATTTATTTCCATGTCGCCTCGTTCCCGCTGAATAAATTCTATTTATTTTTTCTCCAAGCTTTTTTTATTGTCGCTATCTTAGTTGAAAAAGCATGTTTCATATCTTTGGAGATAACTTTGGCCATCTTCTCGGAGACCAGTGTCACATAAGGAGAAAGCAGGGAATCTTTGATGACAGGTGTACCCTTGGGGAGAAAAGCGGTCAATGTAATTAACAGAACTGAAACAATCAGTATGCCTTTCATGGCACCGAACATAGCACCGCTAACACGATCAAGCCAACCCAAAAATACTATTTTAAGCAGGTAATTTATGATGATACCCAGAATGCTGATAATAATGAAAACGCCGCAAAAAATGATCAAAAAACTCAATATGTTAAGGTATCCGGTGTTGGCAATCCACTTTGATAAAAGCTTTGATAGAACCGGGTAATAAGTGTAAGCCGCATAGAATCCGCCGAATACACCAATTATAGAAGATAATTCCTTGACAAGACCTCTAAAAATACCTCTTATCAAGCAATAGCCCAAAATAACTATAACGATTATATCAAAAAAATTCATAGCACACCTTTATATCAGAATATAACAATTTATTTTGGAAACCAACAAAATTTAAATAAAATCAGAAAGATAAAATTTATTGCCATTAATAACGCAAATTAACAAAGCAGGTATTTCGAGTCAAGATATTTTTCTTTTTCTCTTGTATCTTAAATTGGTGTTTGCAATAGTTAAAAAAACTATGATATGTGGAAATTTTAAAACATGCCCCAAACAGGGCATGGGTTCAATCTTAAGATATGGACGAAGTCACTGAAAATAATCAGACCAGATTGACCTTTTTAGATATAGATCTGGCTAGGCAGCTTTTCGGCGAGCATAACAGCAACCTTAAAAGAATAGCAGACACAATAGACGCCTCTATCCATGCCAGGGGCAATACTATATTTATTCAGGGGGATACTGTTGCAAGAAGCCTTGCCAAAAATATACTCAAACAGCTTTACGGCCTGTTAAAAGATAAATATCCGGTTTATCCAAACGATGTTGATTATGCAATCAGGATTCTGAGCGGAGATGACCGTATTAAACTCAAAGATATTTTTCTGGATACGGTCTATATTACCTCGAAAAAGCGTAATGTAATTCCCAAAAGCCTCACCCAAAAAGAATACATAGATGCCATCCGCATCTCTGATATGGTCTTCGGTATCGGCCCTGCCGGCACAGGCAAAACCTATCTTGCCATGGCCATGGCGGTCGCAGCACTTTCAAAAGGGATGGTTAACCGTATAATCCTCACCCGACCTGCGGTGGAAGCCGGGGAAGCGCTCGGATTTCTGCCCGGAGATCTTGCGGAAAAGGTGGATCCGTATTTAAGACCTCTTTATGACGCGCTTCACGATATGATGCAATTTGAAAAAGTGTCGAATTTAATAGAACAGGGGGTTATAGAAGTGGCGCCTCTTGCGTTTATGCGAGGCAGAACCCTAAACGATTCCTTCGTTATTTTAGATGAAGCCCAAAATACAACTTCTGAACAGATGAAGATGTTCCTGACCCGGATAGGATTTAGTTCCAAAGCGGTTATCACAGGAGACATAACCCAGATCGACCTTCCTGTCGAGAGACCTTCAGGGCTTATTGAAGCAAAAAATATACTTCAGGGAATAGACGGGATAAACTTCATCTTTTTTTCAAAAAAAGATGTGGTAAGACACGGCTTGGTCCAGAAAATTATCAAAGCATATGAAGACCTGGATGCCAGCAAAAAAAATAATCACAAGTTGCAATGAAAATTGAAAAAAACAAAATATCCTTAAAAAAGTTTTTTGGGACCAGCGACCACGTCCGATGGAGTATCCTCGTCGGTGTCACAATAATTTTTACCATTCTCCTTTATCCTAATCTGGTTGTCAAAAAACATTCTTACAATTTAGGTGATGTTGCCGAGAGGAATATCAAGGCCACAAAAGATTTTTTAATAGAAGACAAAGACGCCACAGAAGCCAACCGTAGGGAGGCTGTGGGAAACCTTTTAACCGTTTATGACCATGATGTAACCCTATCCCAAACAATCAACCAGAATGTAAAAAAGGCCTTTAATGATATTCGGACGGTTTTTAAAGCCGAAAAAAACCAAAATAAGATTGCGCTAAAACCATCAGAAACCGCTTCGGCCGGTACAATTGCGACGTCCGTCCATGATCTTATATGGCAACAAAAAGCCGACTTTGAAGAAAAAATCGGTATTTCTGTGAGCGACGGCGCTTATAAAATTCTAGAAAAAGAAACGTTTCTCCCAAATATTGCAAATCTTATTTGCAGCATTTCAAAAGAAATATTGGATAACGGTGTGGTTACAAACAAAGAGCTTCTCTTAAAAGAAACCGATAAAGGTATAATTTTAAGGAATATCAACACAAAAAAAGAACTGGTTGTTGATAACTTAAAACACTTTTACGGTCTTGGCCAGGCCAAAGCCATGGTAAAAATCATAGGTCAACCCCTTCTCGAAAACATTGATTATACCCTGCGAAATATGATTGTCGATTTCGCACAAAGACTTGTCCAGCCCAACATCACTTTAAACAGAAGTGAAACCGAGGAACGGAAAGAAAGAGCCGAGGCAGAAATCAAACCGGTATTTCACAAGATAAAAGCCGGGGAAATGCTTTTGCGCGAAGGAGAAAGAGTTACAAAAGTTCAGCTTTTAAAACTCAAGGCCTACCAAGAAGGGATAAAAAATGAACAGATTTTATCAAGTTCCATTGGATCCGCATTGATAATCCTATGCATCCTGATGACCACCTATATTCTTTATATACATCGTCAAAGCCGAACTGATCTTACCAATAACAAAAATCTACTCTTTATCGCCAGCGTTTTAGTAACCTTTTTTTTCATTGCCAGGATATCAGCATCTTTGGCTGAATCTGTAGCCCATTATACATCTTTCCCCATATCGGCATCATCAATTTCTTATGGTATTCCCCTTGCTTCAGGCGCCATGACCATCTGCCTGTTTTTGGGCCTTGAACTGGCTATCCCCATGGCCATGTTAACTGCAATCGGCACAGCCGTCATTTTTAAAAATAGATTTGATATTTTTCTCTATTTTCTGATCAACAGTTCAATGGCTGCATTCTGGATGCAGAACTGCCGGGAACGCAAAGTATTCATAAAGGCCGGTTTAAAGCTCGGAGTAATGAATGTTATACTTATAACGATTATAGACTCTTATTTAGGAGGTTCCTCCAATATCAAACTTCTGTGGGATTGGGCCTTTGCATTTACGGGAGGTGTGGGAGCAGGAATTGTCACCGCCGGCATCACACCGCTGATAGAAATAGCCTTTGGCTATACAACCGATATCAAACTTCTTGAACTTGCAAACCTTGATCAGCCTATCCTCAGGAGACTTATGATAGAAGCTCCAGGAACATATCATCATTCCGTGGTTGTCGGCACCATGGTCGAAGCCGCGGCTTCCGAAATCGGTGCGAATTCTCTGCTTGCCAAAGTTTGTGGTTATTATCACGATATCGGCAAGATAAAAAAACCACTCTATTTTATCGAAAACCAGACCAACGGCATTAATAGACATGACAAGCTTGCCCCATCCATGTCAAGCCTTATCCTGATCGCTCACGTTAAAGACGGCGTTGAGATCGCCAGAAAAAATAAACTCGGCCAGGTCATCATCGACACAATCAGGCAATCCCACGGAACGAGCCTTATTAGCTTTTTTTATGAAAAAGCAAAGCAGTTAAAAGGTGAAGACGCAGTAAATATCGACAACTTCAGATATCCAGGCCCAAAGCCTCAGACCCGGGAAGCCGGTCTTGTCATGCTGGCGGACATGGTTGAAGCAGCATCAAGAACACTTGCCAATCCCACACCATCCAAAATCCAGGGGCTTGTACAAAACCTGATAAACAAGGCATTTTCGGACGGTCAGTTAGACGATTGTGAGTTGACATTGAAGGATCTGCATAAGATTGCAAAAAGCTTTTATAACATATTATCAGGAATGTACCACCACCGCATTGAATATCCCGAAAAACCTCTCCTTGCCAACGGAAAGGAAAAGAATGGAAGTCCTGTTAGACAACAGACAAAACAAATACAAGATATCTCTGAAAAAATTACGACAAAAGGCCATGGCCATCTTAAACGCCTTGGCCTGTCCTGATGCAGAGCTTTCCATCCTTATCGTTGATGATCCCGAAATAGGAGAGCTTAATAAAAAATATTTCGATCGACACGGCCCTACCAATGTTATTGCATTTCCCATGCGCACAGGCCAATTTAATAACATCGCCCCTCAGCTTCTCGGCGACGTGGTTATTTCCATTGAAACCGCCGCGAGAGAAGGAGAAATTGCAGGCATAAGCATGGAAGAACGTTTTACCCAGCTTTTAGTGCACGGCATCCTTCACCTGCTGGGTTATGATCATGAAAAAAATAAAACACAAGCAGATAAGATGAAAAAAAAGAGTAATGAAATTCTTAAACTGATTAAAACCTAAATGGAGGATATTAGATGGCCGGATTAGCTGTAAATGTTGACCATGTCGCCACCTTGAGAAACGCAAGGGGAGATGTCAGTTATCCTGATCCCGTTGCGGCAGCAGTCATGGTGGAATTGGCAGGGGCAGACGGCATTGTGGTTCACCTGAGGGAAGATAGACGTCATATCCATGACCGTGACCTCAGAATATTACGAAAGGTTGTTCAGACCAAACTTATCCTGGAAATGGCTTCAACAGACGAAATGGTTGGAATTGCTCTTGAAGTTAAGCCCGATCTCGTAACCCTGGTACCGGAAAGGCGTGAAGAGCTTACTACCGAAGGGGGACTGGATCTAATTGTTCATAAAAACGCAATTGCTGAAACCGTAGGCGCCTTGCAAAGTAGTGGTATCCCCGTAAGTCTCTTCATTGATCCGGATCCGGATCAGATAAAGCTGGCCCACCAGATAGATACGACCATGATTGAAATCCATACCGGAACATTCTGCGAAGCAAAAACACATAACAAAAGAAACCAGGCATTCTCAAATATTGTGGACGCCGCCAAACTCGCCCATAAACTAAGAATGGGTGTCAATGCCGGCCATGGATTGTGTTACAACACCATAAAGTTTTTTAAAGGTATTCGTGAAATAGACGAATTCAGCATCGGACACAGCATCGTCTCAAGAGCGGTGCTTATCGGGATGGAAAGGGCCGTAAAAGAAATGTTGGCACTTATCAAAGACCTGTAGTTTTCAACCACATCCGGATAGTATAGAAATTTCTTTTTTTTGGGGCGGGCGGGATGAGATATAAATCTCATGTATAATTGTGCGTAAAAAAGGAACAGTGGCCGATCTTTGTAACTATAAGATAACGACTCACTCGGTTAAAGAAACAAAAAAGCTGGGGGAAAAGATAGGCGCGTGCCTGCAGGCCGAAATTGTTCTTGCCTTGATCGGCGACCTCGGAAGTGGAAAAACTTCTTTTGTGCAGGGACTGGCCAGAGGTCTTGAAGTGCCGAATGATTATTACATAACCAGCCCTTCTTACACCATGATAAATGAATACCCGGGCAGACACCCCCTTTTTCATGTTGACCTTTACCGCCTTGAAGATCCCGTCGATTTTGAAGATATCGGTCTCTACGATATACTTGGCGACAACTATGTTGTGGCTATCGAATGGGCAGGCAAAATCCGGCAGGAACTTTTACCTGACCATGTGGTAATAAAATTTGAAATATCAGGTGACCAATCTCGAGAAATTTACATGGCTGCACACGGAGTCAACGCGGTTGCTCTGTTAAAAGAAATTAAAAGCGCCCCCTGCGCCTTTAAAAATAACCATTCCTCTGGTATTACCGGACAAAAAACTGATATGGATACATAAAGCCAAGCTTCTTCGAATGATGGTCTTTGGACTTTGAATGGTTTCGTCAACACTACAGTTCGTGATATTCACCTCACGGGATAAAATGATGCGGTTGTCATGGCGGAAGTGGATCATGTCAATTCGGGCGGTTTCATTGATTTCCGCTCGAAGCCGAATGAATCTTAAGGTGGCTTCTTGATTATTGATAATAACAGGAGTCGGAATTGCAAAGTGGAACCAGTTGCTGGTGTTCTCCTTTTGATAAACCAGAGTTCCCCAGCCCGAGCGGCGGGGTTCTGCAACATCGTCTTCTGTTCTCCCCACAATTCTGCCAGGATATTCGATCTGAACGTTAACACCGTGTGTCCAGAACTCATATTGCGCCATAACAGGTCCTCCTTATATCTTACTTGAAGCCTAACGGAGTTTGATAGACGGAAAAATTATTCGATTTTCTTATGTTGAAACAATAAAAGTTCCTTATTAAACCAAAAATAATAGAGGAAGGCAACTTGTGTGTCAACAATCTATATTTATAAAATATATGGATTAGAGTTGTATATCCCTTATTTTAAGCTAAATTGCCATTTGTTTAACTTGTCACCTTTATTTCTTTACTGAAGAATAATTTTAAGCTATATATATTTTTTAGTACGATTTCATTCACCAAAAAACTTTTAATCAGATTATTATCTGATTCACCGATTATCATTAAACATAGAGGCTTACAAAGTGAGTCTAATTATACAAAAATTTGGCGGCACATCGGTCGCTGATCTTGAACGGATCCGCAATGTCGCAAAACGAGTTGCAAAAACCTATGACCGGGGTAACGACGTGGTTGTCATTCTGTCGGCCATGGCCGGAGTCACGGACGACCTGATCGATCTGGCAAGCCAGATCAGTGAATCACCAAGCAAACGTGAACTCGACGTTCTTCTGTCCACCGGCGAGCAGACAACGGCAGCTCTTCTGGCAATAACCTTAAAAAACATGAACTACCCTGCCCTGTCAATGCTGGGACACCAGGCCAAGGTGGTTACAGACTGCACCTTTGGTGATGCTCGAATCATCGAAATCGGTACCGAGTATATTAAAGACCTTCTCGAAAAACGGAATATCGTCGTAGTGGCCGGATTTCAGGGATGTGATATCAAAGGGAACATTACAACCCTTGGACGGGGAGGGTCAGACACAACTGCCGTGGCCATCGCCTCGGCTTTGAAGGCGGATCTCTGCGAAATCTATACCGATGTAGATGGTATCTACTCCGCCGATCCTAATATCTGCGAGAAAGCAAGAAAGATTGATAAAATTTCCTATGATGAAATGCTGAACATGGCCAGTCTTGGCACCAAAGTCCTGCAGATCCGGTCCGTGGGATTTGCTAAAAAATATAATGTCCCGGTTCATGTAAGATCATCTTTCAGTGAGGAGGAAGGAACCATGGTTGTTAGTGAAGACGCCGGCATGGAAAGTCTTATTGTATCCGCAGTTACGCACGATAAAGATCAAGCCCGCATCACCCTTAAAAAGGTTCAGGACCAACCCGGAGTAGCGGCCAAAATTTTTTCACCCATTGCCGAAGCGGGTATTGTTGTCGATATGATTATTCAAAACACACGAGCCCAAGGTCAAACGGATCTCACATTTACGGTCCCCAGAAAAGATTTTCAAGCGGCCATGGAAATCGAACGGAAGGTGGCGGAAGAAATAGGAGCAGTTGACGTTCTGGGCGATAAAAATATTGCGAAGGTATCTGTTATCGGCGTTGGGATGAAAAACCATTCCGGAGTCGCATCAATAATGTTTAACACTCTGGCCAGGGAAAACATCAATATAATAATGATCAGCACTTCGGAAATCAGAATTTCCTGTGTCATCGAAGAAAAGTATACCGAACTTGCTGTTCGGGTTCTTCACACCGCATTTGGGTTGGACGACGAAGATTAATCCAGATCAGCCTGGATTTCTTATGAAAAAATTTGATATTGACCAAATGGTTTTCACTATTGTATTGGCAGCGGTAATTCTTGGCGTCATAATCTACAGAGTTCTTTATCCTTATTGACAAAGATTGCTTCTGCCAATCAACAATGCCGCCATGAAAAAAATACTCCTTCCTTTTTTTATTCTCACCGTCTTGCCGGCACTGCTCATGGCCCAGGTACTGGCAGATTCTCCTAAATACCAGAAGGCCAGGGAGAAAATGGTCTTATTACAAATCCGTTTACGGGGCGTATCAGATAAAAGAGTCCAGAACGCCATGAACCAAGTCCCCCGGCACAGCTTTGTACCTGAAGAACTCGTTTCCCAGGCTTACGCGGATCACCCCCTTCCCATCGGCCAGGGACAGACCATTTCCCAGCCATATATAGTGGCTCTGATGACCGAGAAACTGAAACTTAAAGGAGACGAACGTATTCTCGAAATCGGGACCGGTTCAGGCTACCAGGCTGCAATTCTTGCCAAGATCGCCAAAGAAGTCTACACCATAGAAATCAAAGAAAAACTATACAAAAAGGCAAGTAACCTACTCCGATCAATCGGTTTTTCAAAAATAAAAACCCTCCACGGCGACGGCTACTTCGGCTGGCCTGAAGCAGCTCCCTTTGACTGTATTATGATCACTGCGTCCATCGACCATATCCCTCCGCCACTTTTAAAGCAACTCAAAAACGGCGGGCGACTCATTCTCCCCCTCGGAAATCCCTTCAGCTATCAGTATCTAAGCCTGGTCACAAAACATGACGACCAATACACGGTCAAACAAATCACCGGCGTTCTTTTCGTCCCGATGACAGGCCATGCCCTTGACCAAAATCGGACGGTTACAGACGATATTCCATGATACTTACTGCGGTTTTCTTATTATCACTTTCGTCTCTGGCCTTCGAAGTACTCCTTACCCGGGTCTTTTCCATCAGTCAGTGGAATCATCTGTCCTTCATGGTCATCAGCATCGCACTCTTTGGATTCGCCGCCGCCGGTACGTTTCTAAACATTATCGATACGCACAAAAAAGACTGGGAACAAAGGCTTTCCGCCAGCGGTCCGGTCAAGATTTTCATCATTCTCTATACCGTAACCGCCATTGGTTCTTTTATACTTTTGAATCGAATTCCACTGGACTACTTCAGACTGCCCCTGGAACCTGTCCAGATATTCTATCTTTTGACGGCCTATCTTCTTCTGGCCTTACCGTTCTTCTTTGCCGGTCTTGTCATCTCCCTTGCTTATGCGTTTATCCCTGAAAAAACCGGCTTTGTTTACTTCGCAAGCATGGCAGGTTCGGCATGCGGAGCAATCATCCCGGTTCCTTTTCTTCCCTTGCTCGGCGAAGGGAGGTTTATCATTCTCGCAGCCCTCATTCCCCTAATAATTCTTCCTTTTGAAAGGCCACCGGCGAACAAAATACATACGAAAACAAAAACCATCTCCCGTGGAAAACGATTCGCCCTTCAGGCCTCCGGTCTTTTTATCGTGATCATCGCAGGGCTGCTCGTCTCAATGGGAGACGGCATAGGGATCAAAGTAAACCCCTCGCCATATAAAGACCTCAGCCGGGTCCTCAAGTTCCCCGATACACGAATCTTTGAAACCGTCACCGGTCTGAGGGGCAGATTCGACAGTGTTCAAAGCCCTTATATCCGCTTTGCACCCGGATTAAGCCTTAAATTTAAAGACATACTGCCCAAGCAATGGGCAATTTACAGAGACGGAGACACCCCTTTTTTTGGTTACAAACTGCAACTTCAAAAAGATGAATGGTTCTCCAGATTTACCCTCCCTTACGCCGGATACATGCTGGCCCCGAATCCTGAACATATTCTCTTGATCCAGGACGGCGGCGGATCGGGTATTCCCTGTGCCATGGCATGCGGAGCCCTTAACATTACCATCGTTGAACAAAAACCCCAAATCGCCCATATGGTCCGGAAAAACTACAATATTCCTGTTGTTAACCAAAATCCAAGAGCGTTTATGGCCCAATCTGATAACCATTATGATATCATACATATTGAAAACTGGGGGAGTTCGATTCCCGGTTCAGACGCTCTGACCCAGGGATATCTATTTACCACGGCATCATTCTCAGGGTATCTCAATCACCTCACGGAAAACGGCATCCTTATTATGGCACGCAAACTTTTGCTCCCTCCGGCAGACTCCATCCGCCTCTGGGCCGGAGCATACGAAAGTCTAAGATCCCTTGAATTCGAAAACCCCGAACAGCACATAGCCGTTCTCCGTAACTGGAGCACTTTTACCCTCATCGTCTCTGTGAAGCCCTTTAATGATACGGCCGTATTAAAAGACTTCGCGCGAAACATGAACTTTGATCTTGTCTACCTCCCGGGTATTACAAAGGAAATGGTGAACCGCTTCAATATGTTCGATGCGCCGTATCACTTTTTTGAAATTAACCGTCTCGCAGAAGCCTACCGATCCGGAACAGAGAAAGCGTACTTTGAAACTTACCCCCTCGACGTAGCCCCTCAGTCAGACAGTCGTCCTTTTCCCGGCAGGTTCCTCAAATGGTCCAAATTGAAAACGCTTTATAAAATGACGGGAAGCAGATTTTATTCCCTGTTTATGTCGGGCGAGATTGTTGTTTCCGTCGTCTTTCTCGAAGCACTGGTAATCGCAATTTTGCTTTTAATGCTCCCTGTTTTCACCATCAAAAAACAAGACAAAAAACCGAATATCTCCCACCTTATCTACTTTTTGGCAGTGGGCGCCGGTTTCATGTTTGTAGAGCTCTTTTTCATCAAAAAATACATCTTTATTTTCGGCGATCCGGTTATCAGCTTCACCGTCGTGCTCACGGGAATCCTAATTTTCTCAGGATTTGGGGGGTATTGCTCCCAGCGAATAGGTCCCGGAGGCCTCCGAAATGTCCTGATAGCTTTAATCGCTGTCCTTATCCTGGTATTCTTGGGTCTTGATCCGATGATCCATGGAATACTTGGATTTTCCAAAATTTTACAGTATGCCTTAGCAATCCTGCTCCTAATCCTACCTTGTTTTCTGGTAGGCCTGCCCTTTCCGCTGGGTATGCGATACCTGTTGAACCGTCCTGCCCAGCGGGCATATGCCTGGACAGCCAACGGATGTGCTTCGGTCCTGACATCAATCCTATCCGCCCAAATTGCGCTCAGTCTGGGAATTCCCATAATTATACTTTGTGCAGCCGCGGCTTACCTTCTGGCATTTCTCATAAGCAACACCAAAATAATTGGACAAAAATAGAAATCGCTGATAGAAAGAGCCGAGATTATAGATCAAATTAAAGAGTGTCGATAATGAGAATTCTTCTGATAATTTTAGGCTTGATTTATGTATTAAGTCCCTATGACCTTCTCCCCGAAATTTTTTTAGGATGGCGGGGTTTGCTCGATGACCTGATTCTTCTGTACTTTGGGTGGCGATTTTTGCAAAATCTTCGCCAGAAACAATCCGGCGCCCAGAGCTTTTACCAACAACGCCGCCAATATTTCGAACAGAATAAAGAATCCCCTGGAACGGACTTCGGATTCAAAAAAGCCAATACGCATAAGGATCCATACACGGTATTGAATATCCCCAGAAATGCCTCACGGGAAGAAATTAAAAAAGCCTATAAGCAACTTGCCAATAAATACCATCCGGACAAAGTGCTTCATTTGGGAGATGAGTTCAAAAAACTGGCGGAAGAACGCTTTAAAGAAATCCAGGAGGCATATCGGGAATTGTCGTCTAAATAACTGACCTTCTTGCGTACAGCTAAACAAGATAATAACCTTAATTTTTTAAAAAAATCCACATCACAACTCCTGAAGACCACTTTCAAGATATCAGATATAGTCGGCGTTGCCAATTCAACAATTCTTTTCCGAGGCTGAAAAAGTTACCACTTGTATTCTTAAAATTGATTTTTTTTAAAAAGGTATTATCATTTTGAACATACATACAAAACGGTAAAAAAAAGGGGAATAGCTTCATGAGTCAAAATACATTCAAGGCAATGGTCGTCACAGAAGGAGAGAATAATCAGTTTATCAGGGAAATTAAGGACAGAAATCTCGATAGCCTTCCACAAGGAGATGTGCTCGTCAAAGTCCAGTACTCTTCCTTAAATTACAAAGACGTTCTTTCTGCCACAGGCAATAGAGGTGTCACAAAGAAATATCCGCACACTCCCGGAATTGACGCTGCAGGAACCGTGGTTAAAAGTCTCAGCAAGGATTTTAAATCCGGAGATGAAGTGATCGTGACCAGCTATGACCTCGGAATGAATACATCCGGCGGTTTCGGGCAATATATACGCGTCCCGGTGGAATGGGTAGTCAAGATGCCCGAGAATCTCTCCCCTCGAGAAAGCATGATATTCGGTACAGCGGGTTTCACAGCAGCTCTCTCGGTTTTCAGGCTGGTTGATTACGGCATCACCTCGGATATGGGACGCGTACTGGTCTCCGGTGCAACCGGAGGAGTCGGAAGTATTGCCGTCTCCATACTTGTCAAGGCCGGCTATGAGGTTGCAGCAGTAAACGGGGTCGTGGATGAAAAAGATTTTCTGTTGGAAATTGGGGCCAAAGAGGTCATCAGTATTGAAGAAGCTACCGATTCCAGCGACAGCCCGCTCCTTAAAGGGCTTTGGGCCGGCGGCATTGATGCGGTTGGGGGTGAAATATTGGCGACCACCATCAAATCAACGCAACACGGCGGTGCTGTGACCTGTTGCGGGAATGTGGGGTCCCATGATCTGCCTCTAAATGTCTATCCCTTTATCTTGCGCGGGGTTACCCTGATGGGAATCGATTCACAGAACTGTCCGATGCCCACCCGCCTGAAAGTCTGGAATAAAATTGCCAGTGACTGGAAACTGGAACGTCTTGAACTATTGACCACTGAAATACCTCTGGAAAGACTGAACGAACGAATCGATCTCATCCTTCAACGAAAGCACAAAGGGAGAACCATTGTAAGACTGCCGGATTGATCAATTTAATAACTGGGCAGCCTGGTTGGGATCTTCACTTCAGGTCATGACAACGAACTTTTGAGCTCTCTTTCCCTCCGGCTGGTCCGTTGAGATTTTTTGGCATGAAATTATTCAAGTTAAGTTGATATTATGGAAATATATTTTTTAAGCCGGCACTCCTGATTAAAGCAACAGGCTTTACAGTCCCTTAAAGGGGTTTGGCAGCCAGCATAACGTGCATAAGAACCGGCTAACCGAGCTTCATCGGATAAATAAGTTTCTTTAAGGCTATTTTCAATATCGGCGACCCTGCCTGATATGCCGGTATATCCGGACCAGTGGGCATTTTTCAGCCCGGATTGCTGGGCGATATCGATAGATCTTTCCATAAGCTGCCGGTCGGCACCCGGATGATTTTCCAAAATAAAATTCGGTCTGAAAGCAAGAAAATTTACAGGCAAAGAGGAATCGATGGAGGCAATAAATTCCGTTAAGGGTTTTATCTCGGTTTCGTTTATCTTGGGAATCACCACGATTCTATACTCCCACAGTCTGTCTTTGGCATATTTTCCGATATATTCCGCATTCCTTAAAACCGGCGTTGAAGAGGCCCCGGTTAATGCAAGGTGAATTTCGTTATGATAGGCCTTTAAATCGTAAGTAATAGATGTGGTAAAATTTAAAACCCTTATTAAACTTTCCTCCGTCAAATATCCATTGGTATCGTAATTTACTTTGGTCATAGGCTCTATCTTCCTTGCTTCTTCAACAATCTTTTCTATGTAGGGTAAGTGGATGGTCGGCTCTCCGCCTGAAAAGAAAATTCGATCCGCCCCCATTCGACTGCCGGAAATTGAATTCAGTTGCTCGACGCATTCCTCAGCCAGCTCAGCCGGATCTATAAATCCTCTTTGTACGAATCCATTGTCCGGGTATTGGGAAATCGACCAGTTTTGGCAATTCAGGCATTTGAAATTGCAGCCGGCCATAAATACCGTATAACTTTCCGGCGGTGCGGGATGCAGAGTGGCGGAAGCCACGGTAGGCCGGGTCACCTTGCAAACACCCGTTTCTCCTTTTATCCGATTTACCCGGCACCGGTGTTCACAAAGTTCACATTTCTCAAGGTCCTTTAAAAAACTATGTTCAGTCATCTTATTAATATTATGTCAATTTTTCTTTTTGAGAAATCGCAGGAACGGGTTGATCCAAAAATATGGATCTTTATGAGTAGGGTAATCCCGGAAAATTCTGTGGAAGAGCGTGACGAACATCATTAGCTCATGACTCACGATTTGCCAACCTGTATTTACCATAACGTTTGGGAAGTGGTCAAAAAGGCGGCAAATATTTATGGACTGAGGTGAGCACCACATCCGCCGGGAATGAAGTTTTCTCCCCAGGCTCTTTTGAATCGCAAAATAGCTTCCTCACCGGTGCAATGACTTGGCGCTACTTTTTGAACTCCCATTTCCTTTAACGTACGGATTATCCGGTCAATTTCGGAAGCGTTTTTATTAAACAGATGGAAGCCGCCCATGACAAGACATACGTCTTTGTGTACCAGTTGTCTTGCTTTTCGCACAATATTGAGTATGCCGGGATGTGCACAACCTGTAATAACAACCACACCCTTGGACGTATCCAGCACAAGGCTTTGTTCTTTAAGCCATGTCCCCATTTCACCCGTGCTATAGATGTTTTCGTATAATCTGTTTGGCCCGCTCACAGGTATGATTTTGGTGTATGGATTCTTGACTTTCTCGTGCAAGGTAGAAGAAAAAGATTGCGGAACGTATACTGCTACTTTCGGATTCTGGCAGAGGAAGTCCGTCACGCCTCCAATGTGGTCTCGGTGTTTATGCGATAGAAATACGGCCTCGACTTCCCGAGGGTCTATCCCCAGTTTTGCCATGTTTTTAAGAAGTATTCTTCCATCACCGCCGGTGTCAAAAAGAATTGCTCTGGCGGGACTCCGGACAACGCAGGAAAAACCCCAGTCCAGTTCCATTTCATCAGCAAAAGCGACATTGTTATAGACTACGCTTATGCGCATGCCATCATCCGAATTGGCTGTAGGTGTGAAGAAAACCATGATACCGGCCATCATGAGAAACCCTGCGCAGGTCCGCAAAAAAGAGAGAACCTGATTGGATCTTCTGTATGTCATCTTAGATTGCTTCTCCGACTTGAACCTTGCAATAACTGACTCGCCCACGGGCCTTACCCGCAAGACAGCCGAAGTTCTCCGCGTCCAGTTCACCCGGCTTATCCAAGTATTTTCTCAGGAATTTACTCTGGGTTTTGTAATAATCTACTGCGTGATCGTAATTTGATGATCTATGTCAATATATCTGATGCTAAGTGTAACAGTCAATAAAAACGGTTGTTCCCGGCAGGGCAAACGCATTTGAATCCCAATATAGGGAGAACGCTCCGCGACGGCGTGTTTCTCTTCAACTTAATGTTGACAAGCCAATTCTGAGTGGTATATACTACGGTATCTACTATAACAAAAGGAGGTTCGAGATGCAAACGGCTCGTATTTTCGCAAACGGCAGAAGCCAAGCGGTACGATTACCAAAAGAATTCAGGTTTTCCGGAACAGACGTCTACATCAAAAAAATAGGTAATATGGTCGTTCTTTTGCCTAAAGATGATCCATGGGCGCCTTTGATCAACAGCCTCAATCAATTCACAGATGATTTTATGCAAACCAGGGGCCAACCGGTTCAAGATAAAAGAGAATCTTTATGATTAAATATATGCTCGATACGAATATCTGTATTTACATTATCAAGAAGAAACCCCAAAACGTAATAGAACGTTTCAGGCAGGCCAAGGTTTCGGAAATAGGAGTTTCTTCAATAACCTTAAGTGAACTCGAATGCGGCGTGATGAAAAGTACAAACCCGGAACAAAACAAACTCGCATTGACTCAATTCATTGCGCCGATTGAAATACTGTCTTACGATGACGCCGCCGCCCAACATTATGGTAAAATTCGTGCCTATTTAGAACGCCAAGGGACACCTATTGGCTCTCTCGATATGCTTATCGCCGCACATGCGCTATCGCTAAACTCCGTTTTAATCACCAATAACGAATCGGAATTTAAAAGAGTCTCAAATCTCAGAATCGAAAACTGGACAAAATAGGTCTTCCCCTTTTTATACCTCCGTAACAGGGGTTGCCCATTAAATTTCCTGTGAGCTTCCATACAGCTCTTTTATTTTAGCCCTGTCCGGCGACCCATCTTCCAGACAAGGAAAATCAGTTATAAATTCAACATATTGAGGTTTCTTGTAACTGGCCATACGTTCACCCACCTCCACAAATATCCAACGCCTTAAAAAACTTTTAGTAGTGCAGTCCCCTAATTCACAGCAGCTTTTTCTTGAACCTTGCGCCTGGCTTTTGCATTTGCCAAAATTAATGCTGTATTGAATGGGAGGCGGAGGCTTCCCCCCGTAAGATTGTTTAACCGTACAGGTGAACGTTTCGAATAAACATAGCTTCATCTACCCGGTCAAAAACAGGTGGCGTTGATTGGCCTTTTTTGTACTTCAATATTCCTGCATCTCTCTGGATGAGTTCAATCCGGGAAAAAAGTCTTTTTTCCCACTCAATTTTAAAATTTTCAGGTCTTTCATTAGACAATTTTGCCAAATATTTCATCCGGTTATTCTTTCTTTGTTCTGCGGCTTTCCCCATATTCACCTCCCGTGAAAAGGTTTTAAAAAGTCAAAAACCAATCAACGGCCTAACGGGCCTTACCCCTCGGCTAATATTAAAGACGACGAAAATGAAAATTATTCAAAAGGTAATATGTGAAAATCCGTGTCAGGGTTTGTCAGATTCGTGACTGACTTCATTAGGACTGCTTGATGGGAAAATGATCCTGCATTTTCTTTGCCAGATCATTATATGACAAACTATATATGTCAAATTATTTCTGTCATATTTATTTATATTTTCCTCACCATATATATTTGACCCACAAAACTACCTCGCTAAAATTATACCTGTAAAATTAAGGGGTTCCAAACCACATACATTCAAAAGTCCGTGATTTTTGCTTCGAACTGTGTAATTTGGGTTTTTAATAATCTTGACAGACCAGATCTGTTTGTCTGCCATCATTAGTAATTAGAGACGCAGAAGAGAAATATTTATTCAAAAAATATTTAGTGGGTCACGAGTTTTCGCAGATAAACGCAGAATGGGACGCTTTTGAAGACATCTTGCATTGTATATAAAGTTTCAGGCAATAGTAAAATTTTACTATTGATTTTTTAAGGTTCCTGTAATATTTTAATTATATGGAATTCAAAGAAAGATACTTATCGGGATGGAGCCTGGAAAAAGATACACTGGCACCAAAGATGATATTTATAGCCGGGCCGCGGCAATCAGGTAAAACTACGTTGCTGGAACATTTTTTGGCCAAACATGGCTGCTTGTCGCTGTATTTTAACTGGGATACACCAAAAGTCAAAGCATTATACCGCAGGGACCCTACATTTTTTGAATCAGATGCAAGGTTGTTATGCGGAGGGGATAAAGATGTCTGGGTTGCCCTCGATGAAATCCATAAAAGAACCAAATGGAAAGACATCCTTAAAGGATATTATGACCAGTTCCGCGATGACTTTCGTTTTGTAATATCAGGAAGCGCCAGGCTTGACCTTTTCAGAAGAACCGGTGATTCTCTGATAGGGAGGTATTTTCTTTTTCACCTCTATCCTTTCTCTGTTTCAGAATTCGGCTCAAAGAGATTTGAAAACCTTGACTTATGGCATGAGATAATCACCAACGAAAACTGGACAAACCTTTTTGACCGGATAGCTGATGAGAAGCCCCTGCCTTATGACCTGTGGCAACAAATGTACGAATTCGGCCCCTTTCCCGAACCACTGCTTAAAGGAGATAAAGCCTTTTCGAATATGTGGCACCAGGATTATCTTTCGTTATATCTCAGGGAGGAGATCAGGGATCTGACTAGGATTTCAGATATAGACGGTGTGGAGACCCTGGTCTCTCTTTTGCCCAAACGGGTGGGAAACATATTGTCTATAAACAGCCTGAAAGAAGATTTATATGTATCCCATGGCACAGTCAGCACCTGGCTTGATTCTTTGACCAAATTATATCTGATATTCTCTTTACAACCGTGGCAGAGAAAGATCCATAAAACCATCAAAAAAGAAAAAAAATATTATTTTTACGACTGGTCATATATAGCTGATGAAAATGAAGGAGCGCGTTTTGAAAATATGGTGGCCGTGGGACTCAACCGGTTATGTGGTCAGCTGAGAGAAAACGGGCTCGGCCCTTATAAGCTTTTCTTTGTAAGGGATCTTTCCAAACGGGAAGTAGACTTTTTAATCGCCAAAGGAGAAACTCCTGTGTTGCTGGTTGAAGCCAAAACTAGTAACCTGAAAATCTCCGGGTTTGCCCTCAACCTGGCAAAAAGACTGGGCGATATCCCAATCATTCAGTTGACTCATAAAAGCGGTGCCTTAAAAAATCTGAGCCGGAATGCATCTGTTATTTCTGCTGGTCATTTTTTCTCATGTTTGCCATGATAGATAGGTTGTCGTATTTTTCTGAAAAATTGATGCTTCAGGGTGATAATTTTGGCGTGATCGCCGGAGAAAAATATTTCAGGAAAGCTTTTGTGAAGAATTATTAAGAAATGGAATAAAAAATTTCAAAATGTCAATATGAACTAAACATGCATTAACCTTGAATATCAAAAAATTACAGATAGAGCTAAGACTTTTGATTCCAAATACATTGCCATTTGATATTTAATGCCTGCTTGCCGGAAGAAAAGCTCGAATTTGTTCCGAAATTATCCCCGTCGAGATGCTTCGCGCAATATATTGAAGATCGAAAAAGATGAATTCAACTTTATACAAAACAATAAATCGTTAATTATCAATGTTAAATTTTCTATTTGCCTCCATACAGCTCTTTTATTTTAGCTCTGTTCGGCGACCCATCTTCCAGACAAGGAAAATCCGTTATAAATTCCACATATTGAGGTTTCTTGTAGCTGGCCATACGCTCGCCCACAAATTTAATAAGCTCATAAGATTCCAGATTCTCACCAGATTTTAGCAGACAGACAGCCTTGATTCCTTCTTTCCACTTGGGATCAGGTACTCCAAAAACAACCACGCTTTCAATGGACGGATGCTGGAGAATCACTTTTTCAACCTCGGCAGGATAGACGTTTTCACCGCCCGGTTTGATAAGCTCCTTTTCGGCCTTACGGCCTGAAAACCATAAAAATC
>JBARSG010000476.1:0-3046 GCA_049644625.1 Desulfobacterales bacterium
GAAAAGGGGGCGAACGACTTGATACATTTAACCTATTAAAAGTTTAACGGGGTATCAAGTTAATAGGGGAAAATGAGCACTTCCATCAGTAAATCAGTTACTGCTGATCAAGGGCGATTTTGATCTAATCAAAGTTGAAGATAACTAAATAGGGTTTTATCCATAGTCCCACATAAAAGCAAATGTTTGATTGCTCAGCTTGATCAACATTCTAAAAAACTATCAAGGAGTTAAGTAGTGGGATTATTGATAAAACAAAGATGAACGAAGCCGCGGATTAGATTTTCTAGTGGCTCTTATTATATGGGGATTGTATACTCTCGGTTACCTTTTTGAAATAAGGACAAAACAGAGGATTTAAGAGTTTTTTTATAATAGACAGAATGCTTTCTTCTTTTTTTCGAGATTAAAGGTGCTTTGTGGCTGAACATTGTCTCTCATATTCATAAAAACCCAATATTAATCTATTTTTGGCCACACTGATCCTATCACTTTTAGCTAAGCCAAAAGCGGTATAGCCCACCCAGAGAAGCAACTTTCGGATAAGCTCCTTGTTTGAGCCGCCCTAATTTAAAGGTTAAGCCATTTCCTGTTAATCCGGCGGTCGAATGATGTCCTTTGCGCAGATACCGGTGTAATTGGGTATTTCTTCTATGATCTGCATTTTGCCTTTTCCGCAGCAGGGACACAGTCTGATATCGGTACCTGTGAGCGATAGCATCATTTCTTCAACCGATTTTTCGGCAATCTTTCCGATCTCAGGTAGAGTGTGCAACTGACGGATTTTTGCCAAGTTTTTTCTTCTGTTGCGATTTGCCAGGAAGCCATAATGCCGGATTTTGACAAATCCATTGGGCAGTGCATGGAGTAAGAAACGTCTAATAAACTCAACCGCCTCAATAGTTGTCTGTTGAATCTGTTCGGTTTTACGATTCTTGTATGTAAAGGTTACCTGCCCATCTTCAAGGGAGACCAGACGATGATTGGATATGGCGACCCGATGAGTGTAGCGACCGAGATATTCAAGCACGTATTCGGAACGTTTAATTGACTCCTTAACGTGAATGACCCACTTATTCGAATAAAGACTATCGATTAATTTTTTGAAGCCTTGTGGTGTCTCGTAGGATGCACATTTACCGGGGAAGTGTAATTTGCCTTTTTTGTATGCCTTGTTCATATGGTCGATAAACTTTCCACGAAAGACCAGGCTTAAGGCCTCATGATTAAACAGGTAATCGTTTTTGCAAGCAATCCATTGTGTCCAGTCATCTGAGGCGGCCCCGCCTGGGGTCAGGCAATGAAGATGAAAATGGGCATTGAGCAACTGATCCCATGTATGCAAAATGGCAATAAATCCCAGCTTGCCACCAAGCCCGTTTTCCGGGTTTTTGCCAAAGACAAGCAAGGTCTCCGATACCGATTTAAACAAAATACCGAGCATAACCGCTTTATTGGATAAAATAAGGGAGTTTAACTCGTGGGGCAGGGTAAATACGTTATGAAAGTAAATAACCGGCAAAAGCTCTGCCCTTCGAGCTTCAAGCCACCGTTCCCGTGGCATATTCTGACACTTGGGGCAGTGGCGATTGCGGCATGAATTATACATAATACGTTCGGTGCCACAATGATCGCACCGTTGAATATGACCACCAAGATACGCTGTTCTGCAATTGAGTATATCATAGACAATCTTGTAGTGGTCAGGCCAAAGCGAATAGGTTTGCTGATAATCGACAATATGCTCACGAAGAATATCAGCGACTTCTACAGAAGACTTCCCGTCGTTTTTAGTTATCTGAGTCATCGTTATCCCCTCCATTGGTTGTGTCAGGATTAAATAGATCCAATGGGCTTGGGATCTTTGCAATCGTCTCACGACTCACATGCAGATAGATCATGGTTGTGGTAAGCCGTGAGTGCCCCATAAGCACCTGTATCTTACGAATGTCATGGCCGGCTTCCAAGAGGTGGGTGGCGAATGAGTGACGCAGCGTATGTAGCCCCGGACCTCTTTCGACACCAGCTTTTTTCCTGGCGTTTTCGTAGATTGAGCGGACCGATTCGTAAGATAACATTTGGGGCTTTTTACGTTTATAGGACGAAGGGAATAGATATATTCTCGGCTGGCATGTTTTATAGTAATAGCGCAGTTCTTTGAGAAACTTTTTAGAAAGCAGGGTGTAACGCTGCTTTCCACCTTTGCCATTCACCTTTATTAACATCCGCTTACTGTCAATGTGCTCGGCTTTTAAGGGAAGCACCTCACTTGCCCGAAGTCCGGCACTATAGGTTGTCATCAGCAAAAGCCGATGCTTAATATTGTTTGTTGCATTAATAATGCTCCAGATTTCTTCATGACTTAAAACAGTTGGAAGTTTCCTGGGTGTTTTTGCAAATGAACAACTGGGGGATAATTGTTCATCGCCAAGAACATGATTGTAGAAAAATCTCATACCAGTAATGGCGCTGCCTACAGTTGTCAGCGCATGGCCTTTTTCTTTCTTCAGGTACAGCAGATAATCTTCAATCATCTCTTTGGTCATTTTATCCGGCGGTTGCATATAATGCTTAGCCAGACTGTATACTGTCTGTAGATAAGACCTTTGGGTGTTTTTAGATAAATTCCGCAGTTCCATCTGTCTGATCATTCTTTCACGTAATTCAGTCATAAAATGCCTCCTTATATGGGGTTAAAGTTTAAGAATTGGAGATATTTTATATGATCAAAACGGATAAAAAAAACTAAAGTGATAGGATTTAAAAATGGTAGGATAAAAAATGGTCGAGAGAGGTAGAACTATACTACCGCGTAGCGGTTTCGTTCATCTGCTATGGCCCTGCAAATATCAACTTCTTGATATTTTAAGATATTCCCAACATATCTGAAGAAGATTTCCAGGGTGAAGCCCGCTCAGCCTCCACCCTGATTTGATTGGATTAAGAGTAAAGATTGTCAATCCACCTCATCGCTTCCACATCACTGACCTTTCCCAAATAGCGTTGGGTAGTCGATAAATTGGCGTGCCTCAAAATCACCTTGCTC
>JBARSG010000477.1:0-3033 GCA_049644625.1 Desulfobacterales bacterium
CTAATACTTTAGCATTAGATGAAGAGAAGGGGTACTATGTAATTTTTAATACTTTAGTATTAGATAGTCTAATGCTTGAATTGAAAAATCAGAGAGGGAACATGCTGAAAATGTTTAATGAATTGGACCACATCAGTGGCATCAGGTACATCCATGGGAATATTGTTGACAACTGATGGTAAGGGGCAATATAGCATCCGCATTAACGATCAGTGGCGAATATGTTTTAAATGGAAGGAGTGACAATGACGGGTGATAGATATAAACGAGGTTGGGAAAAGCCTAAACCGCCAGGTTTTCCCGTACGGCGTTCATTCGGCTGTTATGTCTTAATTTTTAGCATCCTGATAATGTGCTTGGCTAAATAATCTTTGATTTCTCTGTGACAAGGAAACAGGTTTCCAATAAACATATCTCTTTGTTTGCATATGTTATATCCTTTCTGACATAACGATTTTAAAACTCGATTATTTTCTTTTCCGATTCTTTGTATATTTTATCGATACTTTTTTGAATTCCTATTGTTTGTTTAATTGCCGTCACTATTTTACAATAATGCTTTACATCATCAAAAGACAGGATTTTTCCTTTTCTGTCTTTCAACCATTTACTTAAAACCTGGTAACCGCCGATCCGGTATTCCCAGATATTGTTTTCAACTCCTTCAAAATACTGCTCTTTATTGATATAAATACATTTACCCTTCTTATCATATTTTATTTTATCAACCCGCTTATCGCCGGTTCCCTGAAATTTTGCGACAGGAGAATCAAGCTCGGAAGACTGTATCAGATGTAAGTCGGCAAGACCTTTGCCGTATGTTCGGCTAAACCAACTTTAATTGTCAATTCTTCAGAGAAATGTCGCTCCTAATTCAAGACATTCCTCAATAGTCCCAAACCACTCTCCGGATGGAAAGATGCAAGGTTCATATTTCTCGTTGCTCCAAGTGAACAATGCTATGCTCCACCTTTCTATATCAAAGTGTCTCAGACGACAAAGGGGAAAGCGAAATTCCTCTCCATCAGATTCTTTTTTCCAAGCGACTACAAAGCATAAGGCTCCCCGAAAGCGCACCTCGATCCTGTCGCATCTATCCTTCAGATTCTGGTCAGCGTATCTGTGTATACGATTTTCAACTTCAGCCTTGCGATAAGGAATGATTTTTACTCCACCAGAATGTGGATCAAATACCCATTGTTTTTTCATTTTTTTCTTGAGCCGAACGGTGCAGATGAGCTGCAGGTGTTGAGCGGCAGCGAGACACCTGTCAGCGTCCATCTGCTTGTTCGGCAAACCTATCTTGTCTTTTCTTTATAATCCTAATTAATGAGCGGAGAGCGTCATTTACTGTATCGTGATCGGGGAAAAATTCAGCTACATCAGGATCAATTAAAACTACATTTGTCCCTTTAGCATATCTCTTGGCATACTTGCCCCTAACCCCCTTGCTAAAATCATACTCTTCCAGCATATCTGGATCATTATTCATTACTTTCATAATTATTCCTTTCTTTCTTAGTGGCTTTCCTGGTACTTATTAATCGAATATTATCCCCTCGTTCGGTATAAACCACAACCAATAATCTATTCATGTGCGAAATTCCAATTTGAACCATTCGCTCCTCAACCGTTGAATGTAAAGGATCATCTATAGTTAAGGATAAAGGATCTCGAAATACCGTACTTGCTTCATCAAAAGAAACACCGTGTTTTTCAATATTACTTTCAGCCTTTTGGGCAAATCCTGAATAAGTTTTGGAAGCCGTAATTTCGGCCCTATATAGTTCTTGAAGGGCTGAAATTGTTTCACGATAATCAGTAATTTTATTTTCCCCTGCAACCGTTTGTTTTAAACCAAAGGAAAACGAGAAAAAAACGACCAATGTGTAGATAATTAATTTTTTACAGTTCATTTCCACACCCTTGTAACAATCATTACATCGTCGTGGTAGGAATGCCGGTTACCCGACACCCGCCACACAGTCCCGGACGTGCGGTTTTCCAGCATCCGGTTCCTCGGTTGTACTCGCTTCCGCATCGGTTTATCTCAACGAGCACTGATGCAGACGTCTCTTTTCCGTCGGTCTCGGTTTCGGTATCCCCGTGTATTCAAGAACTCGCTTGAATTTATCCCAATTATAGCTTTTGCGTTGGCTCCTGCGATTCAGCCACTTCTATACGCGCCTACCAATAATTTGATTTTAAGCTTGACTTTACAGATAAATGTAATTACAATAATTACAAAATAATTTTAATGAAATTTAAGGAGCAATACCCATGGAAAAACAACTACGTGCAAGGGATATTAAGCTGGTCCCTATTGGAAATTCCAAAGGAGTTCGTATACCCAAGGCACTCCTTCAAAAATATGGCCTTAACAATTCCCTTTTGCTTGAAGAAACAGACAGAGGGCTGCTTCTTCGGAAGAAAGAAGACATTAAACTTTCTTGGGAAGATACATATAAAGCCATGGCTAATGAAAAGGAGGATTGGGACGATTTTGACACAACGCTTCTTGACGGACTGGAGTATGAAGACTTTGAATATTAAAAGGTACGAAATATATTATGCCGACCTTAACCCCACGATAGGAAGCGAAATAAAAAAAGTGCGCCCTGTTGTCATAATTAGCCAAGATGAAATGAATAAATATTTAGAAACCGTTGTCGTATGTCCCTTAACCTCAAAGTTGCACCCACAATGGAGAACCCGACTCCAGATTAAATGCGCGAATAAAAAGGCTGAGATAGCCGTTGACCAAATACGCACTATTAGCAAACAAAGATTGAAAAAGAAAATTGATAAATTATCAAAGATCAAAGCCGCTCAATTACGCAAGCTCATTACTGATATGTACGGCGAATAGCCTTTAATATTATATGATTTCCAACCAACAATCTCACATTTGTTTTTCATTACATCGCACAACGCTAAAGATTGTATCTGGAGTTTTGCGAAGCGGAATTCCAGATACAATCATGTTGAACTGAGTCGATTCGCCCACCACTATGGGGATTTAATCCCATCATT
>JBARSG010000478.1:0-7636 GCA_049644625.1 Desulfobacterales bacterium
AGGCGCCGTCGCCAATGTGCTTCGTTCAAATTCATGAGCATAAAACATTCATCCGTAATTGAACCTTTGCTGCCTTTATGCTAAAGTTTCTGTTATAGAAGAAACTCTTGATATGGAATGCCTAATCCGGGATATCGTCCCATAACATCATAAGATCCCTCTTCATCATCATTTAACCTTCATGGCGGCATTTTTCATTGAAATATGACCACAACATGGGCAAACTTGTTGGTCTTGTTCGGTTTAATTCCAATTCTTTCTTGTTTTTGACTTTTTGTTTCCCAACATATATATTTCAAACTCCATTCTATCCCGAATATTTCATGAAAATTTTCGAGAGGCCTTTTTAATATTAATGAAAACGGTTTGTTATTTACAATTTAGCTTATAGTGGTAGGATGACAGTTTGTACCGAAAATTTTCTTGTTCAATTTCTCAAAAATTTTAACCCCTCGGGCTAGCAGTTCCTTAATTGTGATATTTGTGCTTTTTGTAGCAACCATGATTGATCAGGCGAAAAAAATCCTTAAAACGGTATTCGGGTATGACGGGTTCATCTCTTTGCAGGAAGATGTCATTGAAAACATACTGCGGAAAAATGACACGCTGGTTATCATGCCGACCGGCGGCGGAAAATCGCTCTGCTACCAGATTCCAGCCCTTATCTTTAAAGGATTGACCATTGTTGTTTCGCCGCTGATTTCACTGATGAAGGATCAAGTGGAGCAGTTGATGGAATCAGGGGTTTCAGCGGTACTGTTAAACAGCTCACTAACGCCTAATGAGTATCGCCGGAATGTAGAGCTTATTAAAAAATGCAAAGTGAAATTACTTTACCTGGCCCCGGAATCCTTGTTGAAATCGAGTGTGTTAGAGATGCTTTCATCTGTACCCGTGGATTGCCTTGCCATTGACGAGGCCCATTGCATATCCGCATGGGGACATGATTTTCGTCCTGAATACCGGCAGTTGGTGGATGTCAGGCTGCGTTTTCCCAAAGCGGTTTCTATCGCACTGACGGCTACGGCAACCCCGAGGGTGCGAAAAGACATTAAATCCAGTCTCGGTTTTGAAGACTCAGGTGAATATGTCGCCGGTTTCAATCGAGAAAATTTGTTCCTCCAAATTGTTCCGAAAAACAACCCCTTAGATCAAGCCATTGAGTTTATCCGTAAATTTCCGGGGCAATCCGGGATCATATACTGTTTTACCCGCCGGCAGGTGGATGATCTTTATACCGTTCTAAAAGATGAAGGATTTTCAGTACGCCCGTATCATGCCGGTCTGTCCGAAATTGAGCGAAAACAAAACCAGAACCTGTTTATCCGGGACGATGTGCAGATTATTGTGGCGACCATCGCTTTCGGCATGGGAATCAACAAGCCCAATGTTCGATTTGTTGTTCATTTTGATATGCCGAAGAATATGGAAAGTTATTATCAGGAAATCGGCAGAGCCGGACGGGATGGGTTGCCGGCCCATTGTATGCTGTTGTTCAGTTATGCCGACATTCATAAAATAACGCATTTTATCAACAAGAAAAACGATCCTGAAAAGCGGGTGGCACACATCCACCTCAATGCATTTTTGCGCTTTGTTGAAACTGATGACTGCCGGCGCATCCCTCTGCTCAATTATTTTGGTGAAGAATATTCCATTGAAAAATGCAATATGTGCGACAACTGTGTGGCAGGAGAAAAAGAGCTTACCGACCTTACCATACCGGCCCAGAAATTCTTGTCATGTGTTAAGCGGACCGATGAGATGTTTGGAATGGGCCATATCATTGATGTGTTACGCGGCTCAACTGCCCGGAAAGTTTTAAGATTCGGTCATGAGAAATTATCTACTTACGGAATCGGAAAGGAATTTTCAAAAAAAGAATGGATGATCCTGGCGCGGCAGTTTCTTCACAAAAAGCTTATGATTCAGGATATGGAATATGGAAGTCTAAAGCTTACAGATAAGGCATGGGATGTTTTTCAAGGGGAAAAAACGGTTCTGGGTCATTTAAAAAAAGAAGATAACGATAAAGGAGTTGAAGAAGAATCTAAAATAAAAACCACACCGGACCACGATAAAGATCTGTTTGAAATCCTGCGGAAAAAGAGAAAAAATCTTGCTGATGACGCAGGGGTTCCCCCTTATGTAATTTTTTCAGACAGAACCTTGATTGAAATGGCTGCATATTTTCCTCAAACCATGGAAAGTTTCCTGGATATTCATGGTGTGGGCATTGCAAAACGCGAAAAATATGGATCGATTTTTCTCGGCCTTATTCAAGAGTATTGCAGGGACCGTGAAATTAAAGGACGACCCAACACCCTTAATATACACAGATAATATTATTATTTAAAGGAGACGATGATGGTTAGCGAAAAAGAATTCAACGATGTGAACTTATCGGTAAAGCAAAACAATCTGTACCTGGAAGAGTCATTTACCGACCTGGACATGACCTCCATACGGCGCCTGACGCCGGTCAAGCCTAACGGTTTGAAAGATAAAACCCGCAAACAGATTTTTGTGGGGCACCTTAATTTAATGACCCCTGAAGGGCCGCTTCCGATTCAGACCCCCCTCGCGGCCAGAAACCTTAAAGAAGCCATGGAAATATACCCGGAGGCCATGAAAACAGCTTTGGCAAAAATGCAGGAAGAAATCAAAAAGTTTCAGCAAAAACAAGATTCCCGAATTATTGTCCCCGGGACTTGACATAAATCATCTTCCAAACAAAAATCATGTCCTCCTTTTCCTTTTCTTTTTTGGGGTCTTTTGTTTTGAAATTTTAATCGAATAGTTCGACTTTATTCAATATCATAATTATGAGGAACACAATATATGGTAACTTGTGTTAATAAAATACAATATATTCTAATTTGATGGAATTATATATAAATTATATATAAATTACTTGACAAAATCAAATGACAAGTTTATGATATAACTCAAAAATCACATATCTTAAGTTAATAGACAATTATATCAAATGAGTAAAAATTCACTAAAAGAAATTAGAGAATCTCTTATGATGAGCAAGGCCGAGCTCGCCAGAAAGGCAAATATATCACCGATTACCATTACACGGATCGAACAGGGCATGCCATGTAGAATGGAAACAAAACGTAAGATTATTCTGGCGTTAGGGTATAAAATTTTAGATAGGAAAAAAGTGTTTGGTGACTGAGAAGATATCCGCCTGCGTTACATAGAGGCGCGCTCTTGACGAGCGAATTAAAAAATAATCAACCGTAAATCATCGGATAACAAAGGCAGGGTCGTTTGACTCTGCCTTTGTTATTACCTCTTTTATTTAAGAACCCACTAATAATTTCTGACCGGGATGGATGACAGCTTTGTCAGATAATTTATTCAAAATCCGTATTTTCTTCACCGTCAAACCATACCTGCGACTGATTTTGTAAAGTGTGTCACCGCGTCGGACTGTATAGTAACGTTTTTTTGTGGTTTTTTTGGCAACTTTTGCCGGTTTTACGACCTCGGTTTTTTTTGTCCTGACTTGGGCTATATTTTTCTGTAAATTATTCAGGCCCTTTACGACGTGATCCATCCTTAACGTCATGGAAGCTTCCAATCGGTCAAAACGGTCCTTGAGCTGTTCCAAAGCCTGGGCCTGTTCTAAGATCGGTGTTAGTTTGTCGTCGATATCTTGAAACCTAACGATTTGTTCTTCAAGATTTTTTAGCCTGTTTTCAAAGCCTACAACTCTTCCCAGAGTTCCTCCCAAAACCAGAATTGACAGGATTATAAAAATCAAAGCGCCTATCCCGAACCATGAGAAGGGGATTGTTTCAGGAATTTTGAACATCCCGGAACCAAATTTTGCCTTTTTTTTCTTATCCCATTGCAAATATTCTTCTTCATAAAAATCATTCTTTTCCGGTTCTGAATTTACTTGATCTGTAATGTCGGAGTCTTTATGTTCCATGGCTTGCCCCCCAGGAAATTATTTGCTATCCCCTTCTGATTCTGCCAAAATTAAACATATAAAATTTTTTAGCAAATTTAAAGAAAAAATGTCTTTATTTCAAAAGGCTAAATCAATATTTTTTAAAAATGATTTTAAGTTTAAATTTTGAAATTGTTTTTTCTGATAATTTATATAAGATAGATTACAGTCAAAATCAATATAATAAAGATAAGACAAGGAGCTATTCAAAAAGAAAATGGCTATGCATAATTTCAGCACCTGGGACTGGGAAACCGGCAAAAAGTTAGTTGTGGATACCAGAAAGTGGAAGGATATGTTCGACTGGATAGAGGAACCTTATGCCAGCCCGGACGGAGAAAGGATAGCAGTAGTTGTAAAAACCGGTGACATGGAATTTAGTGTTTGTGAAAATGATACTCCCTGGGAAAGCACATTTGACAAAATATGGTATTTAAAATTTGGATCTGATAATCGATTGACGGCATTAGTGTCGGATATGGGGGCGTGGACTGTGGCGGTGGATAGCGTTACCTGGGAAAACACCTTTGACTTTGTATGGAATACCAAGTTCGGGGCTGATGGCAAAAATATCACGGTAGCTGCTCAGAAAGACATGGAATACTTTGCGGTGACAAACGATATACCATGGGAGACGAGATTTTCAGACCTGAGCAATCTCACTGTCAGCCATGATGGAAAAAGAGTTGCCGGTGTCGTCCCCACAGTCATGATAAAACAAGGGGACATTTTTCAATTTCAGGAAGGTTGTTATTCCGCAGTAGTGGACGGCAAGCTATGGGATGCAACTTTCGTTAACCTTTGGGGCCTGGCCTTTTCCCATGATTCCGAGCACGTGGCCGCAGAAGTGAGAACATCCCTTTATGATTACACAATTGCTGTGGACGGAGTTCTCTGGGATAAGGTATATACTTCCGTCTGGATGCCGCAATTTAGCCCGGCAAACGGTTCTGTTACTGCGCCGGTAAGGATAGCAGGGAAATGGACTCTTGCTCAAGATGGCAAATTGTTTTGGAATCGCTCTTTTGACCAGCTCTGGCATCATATGTATAGTACGGACGGAAAAAAGATAGCTGCCATCGTGGCAACCAAATATGGGCGCTGGACCATCGCAGTTAACGGTATCCCCTGGTCTCTCACTTTTGGTGATCTCGTCACTGATGCGGTTTTCAGCCCGGACGGAAACAGGATCGCCTGCATCGGAAAAGAAGACGGAAAGTGGACCATTGCTGTGGACGGTAGGGCTTGGGGTGAAAAATATGACATGGTCTGGCAGCCTGTTTTCAGTCCTGACAGCAGAAAGGTCGCTGCAAAAGTAGAAAGAAACGGACATTATACAACTGTTATCGACGGAAAACCTCTTAAGAAATCATATGAAGCACTGTGGAATCCTGTTTTCAGCCCTGACTCTAAAAAGATTCTAATAAAAGGAATCGAGAGCGATCCCGATGACGGCAAGTATTTTCGGCAGGTTTTGCCGGTAACCGATATTACCGGCTAACCCGGATCTCTCACTGGCTAAAAGGAAAAAAGCCATGCATGATATCTATAATTTTGTCAGCGGCCCGCTGGTCTGGGTCTCCTTTGTCATTTTTTTCGGGGGTAGTTTGTACAAGCTGATCTCCATGGCCGTGCTGGCCAGGAAGAAAGATGTATTCGTATATGAATATATGAGCTTAAAATTTGGACTTCGGTCGATCCTGCATTGGATCATCCCCTTTGGAACTGTAAAATGGAGAAAAAACCCGTTTTTCACTATCGTCACATTTACATTTCATGTATGCATTATTTTTATTCCGATTTTTCTTAGTGCACATATAATTCTCTGGAAAGAATCGTGGGGTATCAGCTGGTGGTATATTTCGGACACTGCTGCCGATGTATTGACTATAATTGCTATTGCTTCATGTATTTTTTTTCTTGTGAGAAGAATCGTTCTGCCGGAGGTCAAGTACTTAACATCTATTTCTGATTACGTAATACTTGCTATTGTTGCTGCACCCTTTATCACGGGTTTATGGACATATCATCAGTGGCCTGGATTTAGAGTCATGGGAATTGTCCACATTATAGCCGGAGAGATCATGCTGGCCTCAATTCCTTTTACACGCTTGATACACATGCTTTTTTTCCCATTTACAAGGGGGTACATGGGTTCTGAATTCGGCGCCATCAGGCATGCAAAAGATTGGTAGGAAACGTATGATAAAATCGTAAAACGATTTTATTAAAGGAGAACATAACATGGCTGAACCTGCTATTAAAAGAAGCGATGAAAGCAATAAAATTGTTGATGAGGCAATTGATAAGGGCATTGCACGATTGACTCCGGAAAAAATCGAGCAGGTCATCAATAAGATTTTAGCGGCGGAAACCGGCGCCCGGCTGAAGACGTATGTTGAAACCTGCGTCCACTGTGGACTTTGCTCTGAAGCCTGCCACTATTATCTTTCCCATGATAACGATCCGAAATTTTCTCCTGCGGGTAAGGTTAAACAAACCATATGGGAAATATTAAAAAAGAATGGCAAAGTTGATCCTGAGTTTATAAGAGATGCCTCCCGGATTGCATACACGGAATGCAACCTGTGCCGACGCTGCGCCATGTATTGCCCCTTTGGGATAGATATTACTTACTTAATGTCTGTTGTGCGAAGGCTCTGCCATATGCTGGGGGTTACCCCGCTGTATATACAGGATACCGCACACAGCCATTCAGCCACCTTAAACCAGATGTGGGTAAAGGAGGATGAATGGATTGACAGTCTCTTTTGGCAGGAAGAAGAAGCACAGGATGAGATATCATCTTTGAGGATACCCATAGAAAAGGAAGGGTCTGAAATTTTTTACTCCGTCATTGCTCCTGAACCGAAATTTCGTGCACAGCTTATATACCAGGCTGCAGTTATCATGAATGTGGCCGGAGTTGATTTTACAATGCCGGCAACACCAGGATGGGACAACAGCGATCTATGCATGTTTACCGGAGACTACGAAATGATGGGTCGGTTAAAAAAGGCACATTTTGAAACGGCGATGCGGCTCAAGGTTAAGCGGATTGTAATGGGAGAATGCGGACATGCATTCCGATCCGTATATGATACGGGAAACCGGTGGCTGGCATGGAAGATGCCGCCAATACCGGTTACTCATGCCGTCGAACTCTATTACGAATTGTTAAAACAAGGAAAGATAAAAATTGCTAAAAAGTATGATAAGCCGGTTACCTTCCAGGATCCCTGCAATATTGTTCGCGGAAGAGGCCTTCATGAAAAGGCACGTTATGTTGTTGATGCACTTTGTGAAGAGTTTATCGAGATGCATCCCAATCGGGAACACAATTACTGTTGTTGTGCAGGAGGCGGGGTAATAAATACCGGTCCTCCATACAAAATGACACGGATTAAAGGGAATAGGATCAAAGCAGAGCAGTTATTTGCTACAAAAGCCAGGGGTGCAAAGGTTGTAATAGCCCCTTGCCATAACTGTCATGGCGGAATTGAAGATATTATTCATCACTACGGCCTTGATATGGAACTCTATTTTCTGGGTGATATCATATACAAGATCATGGAAAAACCGGTATAAAGGGTAAGTTCAATTTGGCCGGGCTCATCAAATAAGGAGGAATCCTGATGAAAAAAAGGACAGTGATGGTATATATTG
>JBARSG010000479.1:0-1652 GCA_049644625.1 Desulfobacterales bacterium
TCTAATCGATTTTGCAGCCGACTACAATGCCCCCTCAATTCATGTCACAAAATCCCGGGTCTGGACCCTAAGGCAATTTTACCATTTTTTGACGCTTCACCGGATCATACCTGAAAATATCGCCACCGGTATACCATATCCAAAAATCGAAAAAACTGTACCACAGTTCCTGACAACTGACGAGTACAACCGCTTGATTCGCCACTTCACCGACCGAGCAGACTCACCAAATGGGCTAAGGGATCTCATTATCATCATGCTGCTGGGCACACTGGGCCTTAGAACAAGTACCCTGACCGCACTGAATATCGAGGACATTGACATCACCTGCGGCCTGCTGTGGATCAGGGAAAAAGGACGAAGGCATAGAAGTGTGGTGCTGCCCCACAGCCTTTGTAAAATTATCCGTAACTATTTGCAACTGCGACGTCGTAAAAGAGGACCCCTGTTGATATCAAAACGGAAAAAACGTATCTCCCCGAGAACCCTGCAGGATATTTTCCGTTCAGCAGCCGATCAACTCGGCATCGAAAAAAAACTCCACGCCCGGTTGTTCCGACATACGGCTGCCACCCATCTTAACAAGGTTGCCGGCATCGACATCACACAGCAGGTTCTCGGACACAGCCGAAGAGCCAATACACTGAAATATACCCACCTCAATCCCGACCAGTATGCACTTTACATGAAAAAACATCCATTTATGAAAACCGAACCCAAAAAGACTGCGCAGGCCTAAACGCCTGGAAAGGAGATATCATGATTGCCCTGATCGATCTTTACCAAAAAGAACTTTTAAAAGTTAACGGTTTTTCTCCATTCACCGTCGAGACCTATACCCTCAGCATCAACGCCTTCTTCCGTTTTGCCAAAAATGAACTTCAAACCAATCCGGTTAACGTCAACGGCCCCAACTTGTTGAAATGGATACAGTATCTGAAAAACACCGGCATCGGACACAGCCGAATCGAAAACCATCATTATGCCCTGAAAAGCTTTTTTGCGTTCTTGAAAAAATCCGGGAATATCCCGTCGAATCCGGCCGAAGTCCTGCCGCTTTTAATCACCCGCAGACGACAGATTACAAAACCCATCTCAACCCAGGATGCTTTTAAACTGCTCGATTCCTTCGATCAGAGCACTTGGCACGGCATGCGAAATCATACCATGGTCTCTTTGCTCTGGGCGCTGGGCCTGAGAACCAGTGAATTGACCGGATTGAAAGTACGCAGCTTTGAAACCGGTCATGGCAAACGCACCGGACGGTTACGTGTTCGCGGCAAAAACAAAAAGCAGCGGGCATTGTTTATTGTGGATCGACTCTTCGATGAACTCATACGATACCTGTCTCATCCCAAAGCACCGAACAAAAAATGTGCTCCGCTTTTCCAGGCTGATACCAAAACAACGGCCATCTCAAATAATCGAGTACAGCGCATTGTCAAAGATCAGGCAAAAAAGGCCGGTATTGTTGCCGGAGTTACCCCTCGGGTGCTCAGACACTCTTTTGCCACAGAGTTGTATCACTGTGGCGTTCCTCTATCCGATATTCAGGCAATTATGGGACACGACTCGATTGCAGATACTTCCATCTATATCCACGTGTCAGATAAACTGAAACAACTGGCACTTGACCAAATCCTTATCTCAAG
>JBARSG010000480.1:0-15513 GCA_049644625.1 Desulfobacterales bacterium
TTTCGGCAGAAGGGGTCTGGGGGGGTCTGAAAGATTTTATGAAACATTAATTGTGGAAATCGAAAAATGGATTGACCGGATCGGTCTAAGATCAGTCCGAACTTTTTGAGTATGGAACCATTTGCAATAGATCTGGATGAAGAGGATATAAAGAGAGAAAGACGCACGGCAAGGGAGCTCCGGAGTTCCCAGTGGTGGAAACGTCGCCGGGCCAAAGGGGTCTGCCATTACTGCGGGCGCCCGACGCCCCCCAAAGAACTTACCATGGATCATATTGTTCCCATCGCCCGAGGCGGTCGAAGCACAAAAGGAAACGTTGTCGCCGCCTGCAAGGAATGCAACAACGCCAAAAAGCAGCTGCTTCCCATGGAATGGGAACAGTATTTAAAAGACCTTCGTTAGAATTTATCATGAACAATTTGTCCGGTTCAGAAAATCTCATCCTTGCCAGCTACATTTTTTTGCGGTAATTACATAGAGTAACTGATTGAAATTTCGATTTTTTATAAAGAATCGAAACAGGAGTTCGTAAGATGCGAATTGTTACCCGGCCGGATTTTGACGGTGTTGTATGCGCCGCGCTTCTATATGAAGCGGAAAATATAAAAAAACCTGTGAAATGGGTCGAGCCCAATGACATGCAAAAAGGGCTGGTTGATATTCATGAGGGCGATATTATTGCAAACCTGCCTTATGACGAACGGTGTACGCTGTGGTTCGATCATCATCATACGAACAGAATCGACAAACCGTTTAACGGCTCTTTTAAGATTGCCCCTTCAGCGGCAGGCATCGTTTTTGAATATTATAAAGACAGATTTAAACGGGATTACAGAGAATTAATCAAAGAAACAGACAAAATCGATTCTGCGGATTTATCTTTGGATGAGGTGCTGCATCCGGAAAATTACGGTTCTGTCCTGCTTTCCATGACGGTTTTGGGCTGTGATGAACATAACGAACCATATTGGAACCGGCTTGTGGATCTACTCGGGAAATTCGACATACAAAGGGTTCTTCAAGACCCGGAAGTAAAAGCGCACTGTGATGCGGTTGTTGAAATGAATAAGGAATACAAACAAATTTTACAAGAAAATACAAAACTCATCCAACACGTATCCATTACGGATTTTCGCTCATTTGATAAGACACCGGCCGGAAATCGTTTCCTGGTCTATTCCATGTTCTCCGAAGCGGTTGTAAGTGTTAAGATCTATTATGATAATGACGATAAAGAAAAAGTCGCCGTCAGTGTGGGGCATAGTATTTTTAATCGAAATTGCCATGTGAATGTCGGACTGATGCTTTCAAAATTTGAAGGCGGCGGGCACCGAGGAGCGGGTTCTTGTCAATTTCATGTCAGTAAATCCCAAGAGTATATCCCCAAGATACTCGATATTTTGTTAAAGAACCAAGACAGTGAAAACTGACGGCCCAGGCGTTTAACTTGCTGCCAGTTTTTTAAGGTGAGAGATTGTTTGCCATGAAAAGGGTTCATTTTGGCACGGCAATATGGCGTTGTTTGTAAATATAGGGTCTGATTCAAGATTGTAGCGCGAGGAAGCAACGGCCTGGCCCCACAGTGCTGTTTTGGGAATGGGAGAATAATAAGCCAAAATTGGGGTTGCGCCGGTTTGTTTGACGCTTTGGATTGAATTCTCAATGAACTCGGTCTGTTGTCCCGGCAGACCTGCCAGCAGGTATACACCAATCATTTTTTTATCAAAGCCCGCCTTCCTCAGGCAGGTCACCGCCCTTATAAATTCTGTAACCGTTACCTTTTTATCTAATTCATTCCTGATATCAAGAGATGTTGTTTCAAGTCCCAGACGCAGGGTTTTGAAGCCTGCGCGAAACATCAACCGGGCGGTCTGTTTTGAAATTTCACGGATATGGACCGCATTGGGTGTGTGGAAACGGACCTTAAGGCCGGCATTGATTATCCCTTCGAGCATGGGGACCGCATGTTTTTCTGCATCCACAAGCAATGCATCGTCGTAAAATACAAAATCTTTTACGTTATATTTTTCATGCCAACACTTTATCTCTTCTACAACAGATTCGGGATTTCGCACCATTCTTTTTGGATTTAAAAAATGTGAGGCACAGTATTTACAGGCAAACGGACATCCTTTGGAAGTTTGCAGGGGAATATAGGTAATTTTTCTTTGAAGCTCAAATGTCGGATAGGGGTAGGTGTCAAGGTCATCGGAATCAAACGTTGGGGTCACGGAAAACCCGGTATGTTCACCAACCAGTTTGAGAATATGTTTTTCGCCGGGTCCTGTTTGTATCCGGTGAGCGCCGGAACAGTTCAGCGCATGCTCATGACAGAGACTGGCATAAATACCCCCAAGAACAATGGTCACATCAGGAAAGATGTTTTTTATGACACCGATGGTTTCCGTAACGCCTGTGTACCAGTAGGTCATCATGGAGGTCATTAACACCAGGTCGGGCTTTTGTATGCAAAGAAGATCTTCCCTGAACCACTTTTCTTTGATTCCGTATCCGGAAAAATTCCGAGGAATGTCTTCCAATCCGCCGGGTTTTGGAATTTTGGTTTTTAAATAAGGGCCCCGGCCATGTCTGGCATAAGGATCGGCTTGAGGCGCTTTTGCATGAAAACGATCCAGGCAGTCTAAATAGGTAATGTTAAATCCATGGCGCCGGAGTATGGATGCAAGGGTGAGAAGCCCCAGAGGCTTGGCCCAGAAATCATAAGCAGCAAAATCATGTATCCAGGGATTTACCAGAAGAATATGTGGGGTGTCGCGTTTCATGGAAAGGATTAGTCGTCATCATCCGTTGGAAAATATTTCATGGATGTCTTTTTCAATTCCTTACGGCTGAACAGAAGGCTGTAAGTGTTGATTGACGTTTTTGCGGAAATATTGCGGGCAATTTCCCGGCAGGATTCCTCATCTTTTGCATGAATCATTGTATAAAGATTATACGGCCAATCGCCGGTTGGATTCCGCCGGTAACAGTGTGAAACCTCGTTAAAAGAAGCCATCCTTTCTCCGGCGTCATCAATGCGGTCTTCATCAACCTTCCACGCCACCATGGCATTTGCCCCAAACCCTGATTTCTGATGATATATTGTTGCACCAAATCGCCGCATCACCCCTTTGTCACAAAGATCTTTAAGCCGTTCAAGAAGGGTCTTTTCGGAAATCCCGAGTTTTTGTGCCATTTCGAGATATGGGCGCTGAGTGATGGGGATATCGCCCTGAATTAACGCAATGATTTCATTTTCGAGTTCCGTCAACATATGGCGATATAAGAGTCTGAACAAAAAAAAGTCAAGGCTTTTTCTTTAACATAAAACCTCCTATTGGCAAGTGATGATTATTCTGCTAATGGTTTAATAAAAAAACTACGGAGGCTCTATCAATGAAAAAAACAATTCAGAATGTTTTGCTGTTTTCCCTGGTTATGCTTATTGGCGTTTTGGGCGCCGGTTGTGGCACAAAATCTTACATTAATGTCAACTACAGGCTCCCGTTATCTTCGTATGACCTTAAGGGTAAGAAAGTGTTCCTTGAAATAAAGGATATGCGATCCGATAAAGCTGTTTTTGGTGAAAAAGCCAAAACCAAATTTAAAAACTTTACCGGCCTTTTTTTATTTTCTTTATCCAAAGGGGAAAAAAAGAACCATGTGGTCGGCGCATTTTACCTTCCGGCCCTTTTCGAGGCGGCCTTTTCGAGACGGCTTGAAAATATGGGAATAGAAATTTTAACGGAACAGAAAGAAACAGAACCGGTCATTGAAATCGATCTGCAAAATTTTCTTCTGGATCTGGCCGATCGAAAATGGGTTGCGGAAATCAGTTATGAAGCCCGGCTCATAAAAGAAAACCGGCTTCTCGCCAGAGAGACCATCAGCGGCAATGCAAAACGATACAAATTGCTTTCTCAGGGTGATGTGGAAAAGGTTCTGGGAGAAATTTTTACAGACCTGGTCAATAACCTTGATTTTCGCAAACTGTTTCAAGAGGCAGGGATGTAACCTATAGGATAAATCCCTATTTTCCGGGATATTTTCCTATAAAAATAGACCTTTTCCTCTATGGACAAAATTTTCTAAAGTTATATTAATATTTTTTTGAGGTAAGCCCATTTTTTACCTGTTTTTCTGATGAGATTAATTTTTTGGATTTTTAATCTTATGAATGGAGGTGTATATTATGGTGGCGGCCTCAAAAAAATCAACAGTTTCCAATTATTGGCGCAAAGGGATTCCCGCGCCCCGCCATTTTTTCAATAAAACGCATAACAAGAACAAAGGTTACCAATTTTCTAATTTTGCCCGGGCCTATAGAAGCTGGTTTGTCCCCTACCTGAAATCCCGCATCCATTCCCATGAATTCAGGCCGCTGCTTTCCTTTCTTTACACGGATCTCAACTGTAATCTCAACTGCCATTACTGTTACTGCCGGGGAAAAAAAATACCGGGCATGACCATGCAGGTGGCAAAGGATGCTGTAAAATGGCTTCAATCCGTGGGGTGTAGGGTATTGGCTTATATGGGCGGTGAACCTTTGGTGCGCAAAGACTTCATTATAGAATTAACGCGCTATGCCGTAAAAAACGGTTTTTTTGTGTATCTGCCCACCAACGGCATCTTAATGGACGAGGCCTTTATTGATGACATCGGAAAAGCAGGCATATCCGTCATCAACCTTGCTGTTGATGCCATGGAGGGGTATAAAGGAATACCCAAATATTTCAATCGGATAAAACCTCAGTTCGAATACCTGGTGCAACAGGAAAAGAAATATGGATACATCACCTTCTTTAATATCAATATCACAAAAAATAACGTGAAAGACGCAAAGCAGCTCACGGAAATCGCCCATAAACACGGGATTGCAACCGACTATCATATCAATGAACCTCCGCAAATTAAATATGAGGACTTTAACCATGAACATGACGGCGCATGGATCACGGAAGCGGAATTTCATGAGGTTGATGAACTTCTGGATTGGGTGATCCGGAAAAACCTTGAAGGCTATACCATGGTTAATTCGGTTGAGCATCTGAGTGCCATGAAACTGTTCATTCGTCACCGGCTGCCGGCCTGGCCCTGTATGGCCGGGAAGTACTCCATGATCATCCGTCTGGATGGCAGTTTTGCACCCTGTTACGAGCTGTACGGAGCAGATGAAGACTGGGGGAATATCTATGACGGCCATAAGTTTGATCCGGAAAGATTGAGCAGACAAAAGAAAAAATGCAGCCCGCACTGCCTTTCCACCTGCAACTTCCAGGTCGGCCACTATTCCAGCTCCCTTATTTATTCCGTGCAGTGGCTGGCCAAACACGCCTATTCCAGCTTTTTAGGCATCTCTTAACAGACACGTTTTCGTAAAAACTCCATTTCGCCTGCACAGCGTTGTGGAAATCCCAAATAGTTTAGGTCATTAGTGTTTGGAATTTAAGATTCTTGCTTGTCTTTTGGAATGGTGTTTGGAATTTGATGCTTGAAATTTGGGATTTCAAAAATTCCGCGAACTGTTATTATAAAATAATGACCTTGAAAAAGTCCTCTAATAACGATATTAATAGAAATAGGTTTGGGGTTCAGCGTTCAAAAATTGTCGGTTCACCTCACAAATCTGAACCGTGAACCTGTGAACGCTCACATTTACAAAGAGGTTATTAAATGAAAAATAACATTTCAAACAATAAATTTACGGGGGCCACCCGGTACGTTCTGGATGATGAGCTGGCCAGCATTGTTAACGTCTCCATGGCTCTTGAAATGCCCCTTCTTCTGAAAGGCGAGCCGGGTACCGGCAAAACCATGCTGGCCCATGCCATTGCCGAGAGTCTGGTCATGCCGCTGATTGTCCTTAATGTGAAATCGAGCATGAAGCTTGTGGATGCCCTGTACCAGTATGACACACTGACCCGCCTTAACGACAGCCGCTTTGGCGATTCTCACCGAGATGTCAGCAATATTGAAGATTATATAAAAATGGGCAAGATCGGCCAGTCCTTTACCTCCAAACAAAGGACCGTGCTGTTGATTGATGAAATCGACAAGGCCGATACCGATTTTCAGGATGATATGCTGGATGTGCTCGATCAAATGGAGTTTGATATCATCGAAATTGATAAAACCATGAAGGCTGTACATCGTCCGGTAATCATTATTACGTCAAACGCCAAAAAAGACCTGTCCGACCCCTTTTTGGGAAGATGCAATTTTCATCACATCGCCTTTCCGGACCCCAAAATGATGCGCAAAATCATAAGGGTTCATTTCTCGGATATCGATTCCAACCTCATGGAAAATGTGCTGACAATGTTCTATAGCGTGCGAAAAATTGATGCCGTTGAAAAGAAGCCGGCAACCCGTGAACTGATCAACTGGATACGCGCCTTGAAATCCGATCCGGATTTTAAGCCCAAGGCCCTGATCACAGGCGACATTCCCTATCTGGGGGTTTTGTTTAAGAAAAGCCAGGATTACGAACGCGCCGTGGAAGCAACAAGTGGCGGCCCTGTGATTTAGCAATAAGCCAATGTTTATCGATTTTTTCTATAGCCTAAAAAATGCCGGAATTCAGGTCAGCCCCACGTCGTTTCTGACCCTTCAGAAGGCGCTCAATATGGGATTGATTAATTCCCTGGATGAGTTCTACACATCCGCCCGGGCCATTCTTGTGAAAAGCGAACGGTATTTTGATGTTTATGACCAGATTTTCGCCCACCGCTTTGAAGGGGCGGAACTGCCCGAGTATCAAGGGTTTGAAATCGATGATATTTCCAGGGCCATGCTGGATGAATGGCTCAAAGACCCCCAGACCCTTGCCCAGGCTCTGGATATGGATGAAGCGGAGTTACTCCAACTGACCCCTGATGAACTGATCCAATACTTCAAAGCGCGCCTTGAAGATCAGAAAGGACGTCATTACGGGGGCGCAACCTGGATCGGTACGGGCGGAACATCGCCGGTGGGCCATTCCGGGCACCACCCGGGAGCAATGCGTGTGGGAGGGGTTTCCCGAAACCAGTCGGCAGTAAAACTTGCCCAGGAAAGAAGATACAAAGATTATACCCGCAGGGGCCTCCTGACCCAGGACATGGTTGGAGAAGCCTTAAAGCGGCTTCGCAACATGATACCGGTGGGCTTCGAAGATCAGGTGGACATCGATAAAACCATTTACCAGACCATGAAAAACTGCGGAGAAATCGAAATCGTTTTTTCAAAAAGTTTAAAAGACCGCCTCAAGGTGATCCTTGCCATCGACAACGGCGGATGGTCCATGGATCCCTACATACCGGTTGTCCAGACCCTTTTTGATTATGCTCGCGACCAGTTCAAGGATCTTAAAACCTGCTATTTCCACAACACGGTATATGACGTGCTCTGGGAAGATCCGACCAGAGTGAACAAGCCCATTCCAGTGAAACACCTTGCCGCCTTTGACCCGCAGACCCGTCTTATCCTGGTAGGGGATGCAAGCATGGCCCCCTATGAACTCATGGCCGCAGACGGATCCATACATGTAAAGGAGCGGAGCGGAAAGCCGAGCATCGAGCAGCTTAAATTTCTGGCTCAAACCTTTCCCCATAGTGTGTGGCTGAATCCGGCATCTTCGCAAATGTGGGACTACGCCCCCACCATTGCGACCATCCGTCAAATTTTTCCCATGTTCGAGCTTTCCCTGGACGGTCTGGAGGAAGCGGTAAGGCATCTCATGGCCAAATAAACCCCATGTCACGGAGCGCGGTTACGATGAAACAGGAGCTTATCCGAATCATATGTGAAAAATCTTTTAAATACAGCCGGGAGCCGAGTTTTAAACTGGTTTCAGGCAAAATGAGTCATTTTTATGTCAATTGCAAGCCCACCACCTTGAGCCCCCGGGGTATGTTTCTGGTGGGCCATCTGGTGTTCGATGCCATCAAAGATCTGAAACCGGACGGGATCGGGGGACTGACATTCGGTGCCGATCCCGTGGCCGTTGCCACAGCCTTTGTTTCAGAATTAAAAGCAATACCCGTCAATGCCTTTTCCATACGCAAGACCCAAAAAGACCATGGTATTGTGCGGTGGATCGAAGGAGATATGAACCCGGGACAGCGGGTTGTGATTATCGATGATGTGGTCACAACCGGAGGTTCCACGATCAAGGCCATAGAACGGGCCAGGTCCGAAGGACTGGAGGTGGTAAAGGCGGTGATCCTGGTTGACCGCCAGGAGGGCGGGCTTGAAAACATCCGTGAACATGTCACAGACGTGACCGCGATAATTACCCGGGATGATCTCATGGAGCAATGGTCCGCCGTCACCGGTTCCTAATGCTCTAAAACGTTGTAATGGTCTGTTGAACCCTGAACCTCTGAACACTTTCCCCCTTTCCCATAAAAGTATTTGCTTTTGAGGCGAATAGCGGATATAATCGCTTTAAATTATGAAGCGATTAGAAGGCTGTAATGCATTATATCTGGCAAAATACAAACTGGACAGACTTCAGATGGGATAACGAGGCGCTGGTTCGGCCACTTGGGCACCTGCGCCTGCGCCAGGGCAGGTTGTTGAGCAAGTTGGAGGTCCTGGGTTTAAAATCCAGTAAAGAGGCCCGAGCCGAAATATTGATTGAGGAAGCCGTAAAAACCGCTGCCATTGAAGGGCAGGCGCTAAACAGGGATTCGGTGAGATCTTCAGTCGCAAGGCGATTGGGGCTGCCCACAGCCGGTTTGCCGGCGGCGGATCGGGCTGTGGACGGTCTGGTGGATGTTTTGTTGGATGCCACGCTTAACTATGACGAACCGCTTTCACCTGAAAGATTGATGAGCTGGCAGGCGGCCTTCTTCCCTGCCGGTTATTCAGGCCTGCGGAAAATTCGTACCGGTCAATGGAGAGGTCCGGAACCCATGCAAGTTGTATCCGGCCCCTTAGGCAAAGAAAAGGTCCACTTCGAGGCGCCTCCCACAGACCGAATAGATATGGAAATCCGGGATTTCATCCATTGGTGGGAAAAGGAGTCTAAAAAAACCGAGGGACTGCTTCGGGCTGCCATCGCCCACTTCCGATTTGTCACCATTCATCCCTTTGAAGATGGTAACGGCAGGATTGCCAGAGCGCTTACTGATATGGCGCTGGCACAGGATGAAAAGCTGCCTTACCGGTTCTATAGCCTTTCGACCCGTATTATGGCTGAACGGAATGAATATTACCGTGTTCTGGAGCGATGCCAGAAAGGAGACGGAAATATCACAGACTGGATGCAATGGTTTATAGAATGCTTTGAACGGGCGATTGAGCATTCAGAGACGTTGATCTCAATTGTTCTGGCAAAGGCCCGATTCTGGCAGCGGCATGGGCAGACAACATTAAATGAGCGCCAGCAAAAGGTCATCAACCGCGTGTTGGATGCCGGTCCCGGTGGTTTTGAGGGCGGCCTGACCACCCGCAAATATGTGGCCATGACAAAAGTCAGCCGGGCGACCGCATTTCGAGAGATATCCGACCTGGCTGCGAAGCACATATTAAAACAGAACCCGGGTGGAGGCCGAAGTGTCAGCTATGACCTCATTTGGGCGGATTCGAAATAAGGGCCAGTGCATAAAGTTATGAGCGTTACGGATATCCGTACAAACGAGAATCAGGTTTTAGACCGAACCGCCATGACGATTTTGGTGGTACTTTGTGCGAGTTGGGGACTTAATCAGGTCGCTATCAAGGTTGCCATTCGCGGCGTCTCGCCCCTCCTACAATGCGGTATCCGGTCGGTGGGCGCCACCATCCTGGTTTGGATCTGGATGGCCGTGCGCCGGGAACCCTTGCTGGAAAGAGACCGCACCCTGTGGTGGGGAATCGCGGCGGGTTTTCTCTTTTCCGCAGAGTTCATTCTGATCTACTGGGGCCTGGAATTTACAAACGCATCACGCGCCGTGATTTTCCTCTACATGTCGCCGTTCGTTGTGGCACTGGGGGCGCAGCTCTTTATTCCGGGCGAACACCTTGGGATGATTCAAGTCCTGGGTCTGTGCTGTGCCTTTGGTGGTATTGTCGTCGCATTCAGAGAGTCCCTGAGTTACCCCACCTATGGAATACTGATCGGTGACGGCATGCTGGCGGGAGCCGCGGTATTATGGGGAGCCACCACGGTTCTGATCAAGGCCAGCCCCCTTTCCGGGATTAACCCCGGCAAAACCCTGCTGTACCAACTTGCCGTTTCTGCGGTGGTCCTGCCGCTGGGGTCCCTGGCAATGTCTGAACCCGGTATTGTTCTGATAACCCCCCTGATTGCCGCAAGCCTGGTATATCAAACGGTTTGGGTGGCGTTCATCACGTACCTGTCCTGGTTCTGGCTTATCCGCCACTATCCCCCTTCCCGCCTTGCATCGTTCACTTTTCTCACGCCACTTTTCGGCGTGCTTGCCGGCGGTCTGCTGTTGAATGAGCCCATGACGAGCAGTCTATTGTTGGCGCTTGTTTTGGTGGGTATGGGTGTTTATTTGGTGAATCGACCGGTTGCCGGTTGAGATAGGTTTTCAGACCCCTGTTAAATCTATCTGTTCCATTTAAGCGGGATGAAACCTGTTTTTTGTTTAACCGGGGATCCTCGATCCCTTTTGTGGAGGTAATTATGGAATTTCGTATGCTTGGCACTTCCGGAATTGAAATATCCTCGGTCATTATGGGAACATGGCAGGCCGGCAAGGAAATGTGGGTGGGCATCGATGATACTGAATCGACAAAGGCCATAAAAGCAGCCTATGATGCGGGTATCACGACATTCGATACGGCAGAGGTGTATGGTAACGGCCATTCAGAAAAAATCATCGGAAATGCCATTCAGGATGTGCGTGACAAAGTCGTGATCGCCACCAAGGTGTTTTCGAATCATCTGCAATACAAACAGGTCATGGATGCATGTCATGGATCTTTAAAAAATCTTAACACCGACTATATAGACCTCTATCAGATCCATTGGCCTCCGGGTTCCTTTGGCGCCAAACCCGTGCCTTTGGAAGAAACCATGCGCGCCTTGACCGACTTGAAAGCACAGGCTAAAATTCGCGCCATCGGTGTTTCCAATTTCTCCCGATCCCAGTTGGAAGAAGCTGAAAAATACGGAAGAATCCTCAGTCTCCAACCGCCGTATTCGTTGTTTTGGCGCAAGGTTGAAACAGATGCCATGCCGTATTGTCTCAAGAACAATATCACGTTGCTGGCGTATTCTTCCATGGCCCAGGGGTTGCTGACCGGAAAATTCGGTCCGGACCATAAATTTGCCAAAGGTGACCACCGTTACAGAAACAAACTGTTTCAGCCGGAAAATTATGAGCGGGTCCAGAAGGCATTGGAAAAACTCCGTCCCATAGCCAAGGCCAATAATATCACTTTGGGGCAGCTGGCCCTGGCCTGGATCATTTCCCAGCCCGGAATATGCGCCATTGCCGGTGCCCGCAACGCCGAACAAGCTGCTCAAAATGCCGCAGCAGCAAATGTTCGCTTGTCTGAAGAAGATCTGGCGGCTGTCAATGAAATCGGAAAAACGGTCACCGATCCATTGGATAATGATCCGGTGATGTGGAACTGGTAAACCTGATCGGCGCCATGCTTAACGGATTGCCGCGACAGAGGGGCCTGAAGTTTGAAGAGGTGGAAGGGATTAAGGAGACCACCGTGTAATTTTGCCGCCGCAGTTTGGTGAATAAAGAGTTTGGAAACGGATGAACGCAGTTATTATTAGACCCCGGTTAAATAAAGAACAAAAGATTTAACCCCGGCACCATCTTCTGGAGCTACGGGGCAGGCTAGGCCCCGATGTCGGGATCTACGCTTCACTCCGATAAGCAGGATGAACCCCGTTTGAATGAGTTTCAAATTCAACGGGCACGATTTTCAGGATTATTTTTACCAAACAAATCTAATGGTTAAAAAGAATCTTATAATTTGAGGGGCGTCCCGCTGGTTCCTTGTTATGCAAGGGTTTTATTGGTTCTCGCGAAGCCATGACATCAGTTGTTTAGTTCCGTTTTTTAGGGGGGATTAAAAAATAATCTGTATCAATCCGCGTAATCTGCCTGCCCCGCCCGCCCCGTAGCTCCGGCAGATGGTACTGGGGTAGGTCCGGAAGATCGTACTGGGGCGGATAATTATTATTTCATTAAAAAAGGAGAACGCCATGACCTGGATAGTAAAAGCGTGTAAAAATTTGACGTTGGTTCTTGTTTTATTCGCCTTTTTGGCCATTGCGGGCTGTGAAGGGACTGAGACTCGCGAGCAGGTGGATGATACGGTTAAGGAGTTCGCCGGAAAGAAAAACATTGATCGAATGGACCAGATGAAAAAAGATATCAATAAGGCCCGGCAACAACAGGCGGATCGATTAAAAAAGATAGATGAAAGTGCTGAGGAAAAATAGAAACTTATAAATTTAGGATGTCCCGTAGAGCACCACAAATCAACCCTAAAAGCGAATAATTAATAAATAAGATGCGACCCTGAATATTTCGTGAAAAGAAAGTAAAAGAAGGGCTTTTCAGAGAAAACCTTTTTTGTCGTCTCAACACCATTAAAATATATCTTCCCCCTCTTCGCCACAAAATAGAGTATAACATGTCAAAGAATGGCACATTTTACGACCAAAATTGTCAAATTCTTTTGGTATGTGGAATTATCGAAATTAAGCCATCTTGTTGAATTTATTCGTTATCACCCTTCTAAAATGGCTATTTTAACTTTTGTACGATTTTTGCATGACATAATCGGAACAGTGAAAAAAAATACCTGAACATAAACTCCATTTAAGTCAGCTAAAAATCTTACAAATTCTTAAATAGTAGTACAAATGGATGTTGATAAATTGGGTGAAATTTAAGCAAAAAGGTTTTTAATGAAAAATAAAAAATACAAAGGCCCAGAGAGAAGAAAGAGTGTAAGGGTAACGTATACACCTGATAAAAGGCCTGTATTAAAAGTTGGAGGAAATGAGTTTGAAGTCGCAGATATTTCTGAAATGGGGCTTAGATTTTTTAATGATAGAAAGATAGAGTTTCGACACAGGGTCCGTGGAACAGTAAAATTGTTATGCGGCGAATCCATAGATGTTGAAGGAATGATTGTGAGGAAAAAACGAGTTGATATTTATATGAATGTTAACATTCCTATATTGAAGAATATTTTAATGAGAGAACAACAACAAATTGATAATAATCACGATTAAAGCCTTCAATATTAAGGAGCAGACTTGACAGTTAAAGAAAGAAGAAAACATCCGAGATTTAGAACAAACGACCCCATATCTTATGTTTGTATAGATAATAATGGCAACCGAATAAAGGAGGGAAAAGGAAAGGCCGCAAACGTAAGTAAAGGGGGAATCCTTATAGAAACTCAGGACTCGTTTAATTGGCAAGATATTCTATTACTGGGCATCGATCTTAAAGATAAATCTGTTAGTGTTAAAGGTAGGGTCGTTTACTCCAATACAGACGATTCCGGAATGGTTCAAACTGGAATCGAGTTCCTTGAAACCGGGAAATTCATTCTGACGGAGGAAATGACCATTGAACCTTGGAAGTGTCCTGACTGTGGCCAGACGAACGATGGGCTCTCCACCCATTGCATAAGGTGTGGTTATACAGAGGAAGCGTTCATAGAAGTACAGAGAAGATTGGCAACAGAACATATTAAGAAAACTCGAAAACAACAAAAAAAACTTATATTGACTTATTTAATTGCCACCTTTGCTATTATCGTCGTAGGCACGTTTTTGTATTTGATTGGGGTGTTGCCACGGTTTGATTGATGTGAAAGCACCAAAATTAAAACGTTTGTCTTGCAAAATAATATAGAAAGGCAAAGGTATGAGAAACGATAACAAAATTTATGTTTGGCAAAATAATAAGGACCGCATTTTGTCCCAAAAGTATGAAAAAAATTTCATAGATTTTGTTTAGTTTATCTCATAATTTCAATTATATTGCTATAAATTAACCCTACTTTACTTCCTCTATAGTTGATCTAACCACTTAATATCCATAGCATTATCCTATAAGCAAGTGATTTTGCATGATATTTGCAGTAAAAACTGACTGGAGTTGGTGCTGAAGACTTTTATAAGGCAATTCTGTTGAGATTGCTCCGTGTTAATTCACAAATTAGCGTACTAACGGAATTGATCTCATTTAATTGCCTTGAAATGAGCATGTCAATCGGACTCTTTGGAAAATTCAAGGATGATATAGTGAAATCTTCATTATACAAAACTCAATTTGGCTTCAGACCTTTGGTGCTTTCTGGATTTGGTGCAGAAAAATTTTCTTATGACCTCCCATCGGTCATCAAGCCCTCAGAAAAGTATATTTTCTTTTTGCACGGAAAGATTGTAGAAAAGCATGGTCCAAATGGAATACACCCTTGCTTCGGAATTTACGATTATCATGGTATTGTGAAATCCTTTGAAAATAGAGGTTTCACGGTAATCAGCGAGATTAGACCCAAGGGAACCAAGCTATATAAATATGCGGGAAAGATAGTAAGGCAGATTAAGACTCTTCTGGTTAATGGCATACCGCCTGAACAAATTACCGTTGTTGGATTCTCTAAAGGAAGCGCTATTACCCTTTTAGTTTCGGCCAAGCTAAAAAATCCTCGAGTAAACTTTGTGGTGATGTCCGGTTTCAGTCATAAAGGAACTCATGTTCGGAGGAGCTATAAAAAACTTATCGGCCAGTCAGTTCAATTCTTACAAGGACGTTTTCTCTCAATCTACGATGAATCTGATCAGAAATGTGATATCTGTCAGAGGATCTTCAAAAATGCTTCAGATGATGCCATATTCAAGGAGATCAAGGTAAAGAATGGGTTGGGCCATAGTCTATTTTACCGACCGAGAAGAGACTGGTTTGAACCTGTCGTGGAATGGATCAATAAAAAACATTAGCTATGGATCAAAAAATAGCATTTAATATCTTCGTATCAACAAGAAGCGCCGTGGGGAATTATGTTTTTAGAATATGTAAGATTATTAGGAATGGGAGCAGAGCCTGAATTCTCCTTTGAGTTCATTTCATGAATATCTGCTATTGATCAAAGCTCGATATTATTTTAAGAACTTTGTGTTTTCGAATATCATAAGGGCAAACTTTCCTTTCACCGGGGAACCTCTGAACCTACAACATTCGCTCAGGATGTTATTTGCCGTGTAAAAACCACACAATTTTAACATCCCTAACACACCGTTTTTGTAACATATTGAATCACCTGATCATTTTCATTGATTTTTTCCCCATATTCAATTATAAACCAATAGAGCTTTTTTAAGCAGGGAGAATATCGGGAACGCCCCTTGATTCTCCTGTCTTGATAACCACCTGCTGCCATTTCAGAGCATGTCCGATAAGTCAAGGACGTTCCCAACCTGAATTTTTCAAACAATCATATAATATCGCCATACTAAATGTTCGAGACAGGAAAACGCATAATTTCAAAGTGTTCCGAAATACGTCCCGGATTATTGATGAGGGGTTAAGA
>JBARSG010000481.1:0-2927 GCA_049644625.1 Desulfobacterales bacterium
ATCTCATGATTCATGATATTGATATTATACTTAACTTTGTTCGGTCGGAAATCGTCGGTATCCATGCGGCAGGTGTTCCTGTAATCTCCGGACATGTTGATATTGCCAATGCACGTCTTGAGTTTAAAAGCGGGTGTATCGCCAATGTTACTGCCAGTCGAATATCGACCAAAAGTGAAAGGAAGATCAGACTGTTTCAAAAAGATGCCTATATATCCGTCGATTTTGCAAATCAAGGGATTACCGTTATTCAGCGGAACGATAAAGTTGAAGGTGGCCTTATACCCGGCATGGATATCAAACAGCTCAGTTTTGCAAAGGGTGATGCGCTGGAAGATGAGTTAAAATCGTTTGTAAAAGCGGTAATAAGACGTGAAGCTCCGGAGGTCACAGGGCAGATGGGACGTGATGCCTTAAAGATCGCTTTGAGCATTATGAAGCAGATCCGCGATACCAACAGACGTTTTTTGCGATAGCAATCGTATGGAACCGCTTTTAGAACAAAAATATGTTATGATCATTGCTGGTGAAGCTTCAGGTGACCTTCACGGGGCACGGCTTGTAGCCGCCATGCGTGAAAGAAACAAGGCGCTGTTTTTTTACGGCATTGGCGGACAGGCCCTTAAAGCTGCAGGAGTCAGAGTTTTAGTTGATGCTTCAGAGCTTTCGGTTGTGGGGATAACCGAAGCCTTTTCCAAGATACCCAATCTGCTTAAAGGGATGGCTGTTGCCAAAAAGGCCCTTAAAAGACTGCTTCCCGATCTTCTGATACTGATCGATTTCCCCGATTTTAACCTTAATGTGGCAGCCTTGGCCAAAAAGCTTGGAATACCGATCTTATATTATATCAGCCCACAGATTTGGGCATGGAGACCCGGGCGTGTAAAAAAGATCGGGAAGCTTGTAGATCATCTGGCGGTTATCCTGCCTTTTGAAGAAGACTTCTACAGAAAACACGAGATCCCGGTTACATTTGTGGGGCATCCTTTACTTGATACAAACCTTGATTATGAAAAAAAGGCTCTTCAAAGGCCTGAAAGTGATATTTCTGTTATAGGTCTTTGCCCAGGATCCCGCGATCGGGAAATTGCACGGCACCTTCCCATAATGCTTGGTGCTGCTCAAATTTTACTCAAAAGGATTAAGAAAGTAAAATTCATTGTTTCACTAGCACCTGATGTGAAAAGAAAAACCGTGGAAGAAATCGTTAACAAACACAAGGGGACTGCCGATCTTGAGATTGTATCCGGCCACGTAAGAAAAATCTTTGAAAGAAGCAGATTTGTCATTGCCGCATCCGGCACGGTTACTCTTGAATCCGCAATTTCCGGAACACCCATGGTAATTATTTACAAAGTTTCTCCCATAAGCTACTGGCTTGGAAGGGCAATGATACACGTCAAACATATCGGCCTGGTCAACCTCATTACCGGAAAAAAGATTGTTCCCGAATTACTTCAGGACCAAGCATCTCCTGACAGGATAGCAGATACGGTCTTCAATATGTTAAGTGATGCTCCCGGCCTTGAAAGGTTAAGACTCAAACTGCTGCAAGTCAAAGATGCACTTGGCGGCCCGGGTGCTTCCGAACGTGTTGCCGAAATAGCAATTGGAATGTTGTATGATGCATGATAACGATATAAATGGTATGAATTTCCTTTCTTAAATATATTCGTTTGAATATCATGAGAAAAATATCAGAACCGATCATAAAAGACAGACACAGACGCTTGCTGTTGCTTATAAAGGATCAATGGTTCAGACTGTTTTTGGCAATGATATGCATGCTGGTGATGGCTGGTGCAAGGTCCGCTATTCCTTTTTTAATAAAACCGGTTGTCGACGATATTTTTATAAATAAAGATATCGGGATGCTTAAGCTGATTCCAATGGCAGTAATAACTATTTATTTAGTGCTTGGTTTTGCCATGTATTACCAAGAATATCTTATGAGTTATGTCGGGCAGAATATCATCAGGCGCGTTAGAAACCGTCTTTATGATCGCATTCAGGACCTTCCTATTTCATTTTTTCAAAGAGAAAAGACAGGAGTTCTGATGTCGCGGGTTACAAATGATGTAAACATTATAAAAGATATGGTTTCGTCTGTAGTTACCGGATCATTAAAAGATTTTTTTACCGTTGTGGGATTAATATTTGTCATCTTCTATCGGGATTGGAAGATGGCCTTGATCGCCCTTGCCGTTTTACCCTTTGCTTTCTTTCCCATTGTTGCGCTGGGAAGAAAGGTGCGTAAGGTTACTACCCATACACAGGAGGCTATGGGCGACCTTACATCTACTTTGCATGAAACTTTTGCCGGAAATAAAATTGTAAAGGCATTTGGAATGGAAGGGTATGAAAAAGAACGATTTTTTAGAAAAACTCGTAAACTTTTCAAGTTTGAGTTAAAGACGGTTCGCTTCAAAGCCTTGTCTTCACCGCTCATGGAGTTTTTGGGCGGATTGGGTATAGCCATGGTTATTTGGTATGGTGGTTACAAAGTAATATCCGGCACCTCCACAGCCGGAACCTTCTTTTCTTTCATGGCCGCTGTCATTATGCTTTATGCGCCATTAAAGAAATTAAGCAAACTGAATAATATTATACAGCAAGGTCTTGCCGGTGTGGACCGGGTATTTGATATCCTGGAGTCGGAGTCTGATATTCAAGAGATACCCAATCCTGTTATGTTTAAGCGCGGCCCTCACCACGTTATTTTTAAAAATGTGTATTTCAAATATGATGACACAATAGTTTTAAAAAACGTTAACCTGGATGTCAAGGCCGGGGAAGTCCTTGCGTTCGTTGGAATGAGCGGCGGCGGAAAAACCTCTTTAGTTAACCTGATTCCCAGATTTTATGATGTGAGCAAAGGAGTTATCCTCATTGATGACGTTGATATCAGAGATGTCTCAATATATTCA
>JBARSG010000482.1:0-1502 GCA_049644625.1 Desulfobacterales bacterium
GGATGATGCGCGTAAAAGATTGATTCGGTCTTCCCCCTATTACTTCGCGGGGGCTTTGGGTAATGTGCAGGTGCATCATGGTGGACGGGACCTGTTAGCCAGGCCCGCTCAGACACAAGCGATAAAGGACATTTTTGGGTTTGTACCAAATGTCACCGAAATACTATTTTATCCGACTCAACCCCATTCAATAGATAAATATGCCTGGAGCAGCACACCACCGGACTCCCAACAATACAAAGATTGGACAGCCCATTGGCTTAACTTAACAGGTGGATATCCGGATGAATAAGAGTGTTACTTTTAGATATCACCAGTTACCATCCGGAGGGATTTTGCAAAGGAAGATATCACAAATCATCCCGGAATGCCAATCCTCTCCAGGGCCCGGGTCAAAGTCTACTTGGCCGGTGAATACGCCTGTGGCAATCACGCTCTGTGAACTATTGACCGCGACTGCACGTACACTCTCCCATATTTCCAGTCCTCCCCATGTACGGACCCATAGAAAGTCGCCGTTAGTATTGTATTTACTTATAAAATAATCTGACCCGCCATTTGATGAGTGGAATTCTTCTCCTGGTCCCGGGTCAAAGTCACAGGTTCCATTGAACCCCCCAGATACATATACAAAACCCGATTCATGGACTGCGACCCCAGCACCCCAGTCAAAGGAGATGCCGGAAACGCCACCCCACGTTTTGACCCAACGGTAGTTACCATCCTGGTCATAACTCGTCATGAAAACCGCCTGGTGTGTACTCGTGTAAATATCCTGACCAACCCCCGGATCGAAGTCAACCGTCTTGGAGTAATAGCCGGTGATGAAACTTTCACCAGAGCTGGTCACATCAACATCACAGCTCGTACTGTGACCTCCAGCTTCATTCCCCCAGGTTCGAGCCCAGAAATAATTACCGCTGTTGTCAAATTTACTGAGAAATGAGCTGCTTTCCAATCCCTCGCTGGTTTGAATATCTTCGCCCGGCCCAGGGTCAAAATCTACTGCACCTTCGAATACCCCGGTCACAAATATATTACTAAAATCATCTACTGCGACGCTATAACCCGTGTCCTCTGTAACTCCTTCACCACCCCAGGTGCGAGCCCACAAGAAACCCCCATCAGAATCAATACTGGTCAAAAAAACATTGCCATTATTATTAGCGATATGCTCATCAACCCCTTCACCCGGGTCAAAATCAACTGTACCCTTAAAATCACCTGTCGCATATACATCCCCATTGTAGTCAACAGCAATGGCCTCGCCATTATCCGCTTCTGTACCCCCCCACACGCGAACCCACAGGAAATTGCCCTCCGTGTCGAATTTGCTGAGAAATATATCGGCATGTCCGTTAGACTGTTTAAAATCCTCGCCAGGACCAGGGTCGAAATCACAGAGCCCCTCAAAATCACCGATAACATACACCCCCCCATAGTTATCAGCCGCAACACCAGAGCTATCCATTGTGTCTTCATCGGTAGGCGGCCCCCATGTC
>JBARSG010000483.1:0-2311 GCA_049644625.1 Desulfobacterales bacterium
GCGTACTTGTCGTACGTTGAATGATTACGAAATGCAGCACAACGCAGAAGTTGGATTTTTTACGAGACCGTCAATTTTAAAATTGTTTGCAGGAGGGTATTCTATGAAAAAGCGTTTGGTTTCTCTCTGTGTTTCAGGTCTGATTGTTTTTAGTGGCTCTCTTCTTTTTGCCGGAAATATTGATCATTTAAGCAATTTTAGTGCGGAATACATGAGAACGCTTAATAGAAACGCGGCTACCGACTCTGCTGATGCGGTAGTTTACAATCCTGCCGGAGTCATGGAGATGGAAAACGGAACCTACGGTAACTTGTCTATCCAGTATTGTAACAAAGATTATGACAATAAAGTTGATGGTGACAAGCTTTCACAGGATGAACCTTCGATTATTCCCAGCTTGTTCGGTCTTTATAAAAAAGATCGGTGGGCAGCATTTGCCGCGTTTACCGTACCCCACGGCGGTGGAAAAGTGGATTACAGAGACGGAAATGCGACAACAAGAATCGGTGGTCGGACTCTTATTAACCTAGGGGGTGGATTTTACGATACAATAAAAAATGAAAGCTTCAAAGCGGAATCCTACTATTTAGGGTTTACTCTGGGCGGAGCTTACAAAATTAACGATATGGTTTCGGTATCTTTAGGCACACGCTATATAGACGCCTATAATGAGGCCGATCTTTCGTTTCAGGTGGACGGTGTTGGACCACCGTTGACTGCCAGACTTAAATATGAGGACGATGCTGATGGGTGGTGCGGCATTATTGGCGTCAATATAGCGCCAACCGAGAAACTAAACATAGGGCTAAAGTATGAAACCAAAACAAGACTTAATTTTGAATACGATGTAAAACATGATACAGTCACAGGGTTTCCATTTGGTTTGGGTGAGGCCCAGGGCATTATTGACGACACAAAGCATAGACGTGATCTTCCCGCCCTTTTCAGCCTGGGTGTTTCCTATAAATTTAAGCCAAAAATCAGGGTTGAAACAGGTCTTACATACTATTTTAACGAGGATGCCGATTGGGACGGAGATGAGGACGTTGTTGATGACGGCTATGAGGTGGGTATCGCTTTTGAATATACTTTTAATAAAAAATTGAAGGCAAGTGTGGGATACCTGTATAGCGATGTTGGAATGCATGCCGAAGATATGTTGGCGGCCGTACCCCAGTTGGACTCTAACTCCATTTGTGGAGGAATTGCGTATGAGGCTGTTCCCGGCTTGATTTTAAATTTTGCTTTAGAAAATACTTTTTACAGAGATGATTCCTACGTTGATACATCTTCAGGCACAGCCCTGGATATAGAATATAAGAAAAACGCATTAGTTGCAGCATGCGGCATTCAGTATAAGTTTAAGTAAAATAAATAGGTGCCCGATTAAAGCGGTCTTTTTTTGTTAAATCAGGCATATCAAACAATTCTTTTAAACGATTTTTCAAGATCCTTTATGCTCCAGCTGATCCAGGTGGGCCGGCCGTGGGGGCAATTGGAGGGCTGATCGCATTGATCGAGCTGGTCCAAAAGCTTCTTGATCTGCATGTCTGAAAGCTTCTGGTTGGCCCGGATGGCCCCGTGGCAGGCCATGAGTATCAGGCACTGATCCATGGCCTTTTCCAATCCGGCTGTAAAGCCGATCTGGGCCATTTTTTCGACGATTTCCATAACCAGCGGTTTTACCTCTTTGTTATCAAGCAGAGACGGCACGGATTTTACCACAAAAGTATTTCCGCCAAAGGGCTCTATTTCCAGCCCCAGCTCATTTAGATCCGGAATCAGTCTTTCAAGAATTTTTGCTTCCCTGTATCCAAGGTCAATGGTTTCAGGGATAAGAAGTTTCTGGGATGACTTTTTTGAAGCCAGTGATCGGTTTTTAAGCTGCTCAAAAATGATCCGTTCATGGGCCGCGTGCTGGTCAATGAGCACAAGGCCTTCAGCAGACTCACAGAGAATGTATGTATCATGAAACTGACCGATCACCTTTAAATCACCGAACCGTTTTCTTGCCCACAGCTCCGTCTGACTGGAGCTCGGCGTGAAGCGAAGATCCTGCTTCCACGGGGATGCGGGTTGCTGGATACTGGATGCTGGATGCTGGGTGCGGGTTGCGGGATACTGGGTTGAGATTTCTTTTTTCGTGATACTGAAATGAGGCACGGATTCGGAGATGCGGGATTTGACATCCATGGGTTCTGGTTCCGGAAACCTTTTTGGGCGCCATAGTGGTTGGTCCGCAAGACGCAAGATTTCTGCCACAACACCGGTAACCGCATCATGAATTTTTTTCTGCTGCGCAAATTTTACC
>JBARSG010000484.1:0-1624 GCA_049644625.1 Desulfobacterales bacterium
CAGCTCATCAGTATGCTGAGAAAAGAAATGGGAGCATTTTCAAGGGACCGCTCCTTTCCCAGAAAACAGACTCTGGCCAATATTTTCAGCCGGGCTGTGAACAAAGTTCTATCTGTTGAAGATGTGGTTTTAACTGATTATCCTCATTTCACTTCTCATATAGACGCTGTGGTTGTGCTTTCCAATGCTTACCGAAAACAAAAAGCCGAGAATAATTTTTTTGATTATGACGACCTTCTAATATATTTAGAGATGCTTTTAAAAAATCACTCTGACGTTCGTGACAAAATCTGTTCAACATACCACTATGTAATGGTTGATGAATACCAGGATACCAATAAGATTCAGGCGGAAATCATATATCTTCTTGCCGGTACCAATAAAAATGTCATGGTTGTTGGTGATGATTCACAAAGTATTTATGCTTTCAGAGGCGCAAATTTTGAAAATATAATGAGGTTTCCTGAAATATTTTCCGGGACCCGGATAATCAGGCTTGAAGAAAACTATAGAAGTGTCCAACCCATATTAAAGCTTACCAACGTCATTATTGAACGGGCGGCGCAAAAATATTCAAAGATTCTTTTTACTCGAAAATCCGGAGGTTCTCTACCGTTACTTGTAAAGAGCAGGAGTGAGAACAGCCAATCGCGATTTGTGGTTAAAAAAATTCGGGAGATTAGTCGCAAAGGTATTCCTTTGAACCAGATCGCAGTACTTTTTAGAGCAAGTTTTCATTCCTTTGATCTTGAAATTGAACTGACTAGGGAAGGAATTCCTTTTATCAAGGTGGGTGGTTTTAAATTTATGGAATCCGCACATATTAAGGATGTCCTGGCCCATCTCAGAGTTATTTCCAATCCCCTTGACAGGATAAGTTGGTATAGAATACTTCTCCTTTTAGATAATATCGGTCCAAAAACCGCTATTGATATTTATGAAACAATTCTGGCTGAAAAAGCTGGATATACAGGGATTTTTGCAATCCAACCTAAATCCAGACGATCAAAGGGTATGGTTAGATTAAAAGATCTCTTTTCAACTATTGATTCAAAACCCATGTCCGTTCCCCAACTGGGTGAAGCTATTGTCAATTATTATGTGCCCATATTAAAAGAAAAATATGATGATCATCCGAAACGTACCAGAGATCTTGAGCATCTTGTAACCATAATGGAACGGTACAGAAATCTCAAACCCTTTTTGAGCGATATGGCTCTTGAGCCGCCAAATACAAGTCTCAATGACTCTTTTTTAACCGACGATCAGAGTGAGGACCGTCTCATTCTTTCAACAATACACTCCGCCAAAGGTCTTGAATGGCATACCGTCTTTATTATATGGGCTCTCGAGGGACGATTTCCTTCCATATATGCTTTGCATAGTAAAAAGGAGCTCGAAGAAGAACTGAGGCTTATGTACGTTGCTTCGACACGGGCTAAAGAAAATCTGTTTTTTACATATCCGGTTCAAGTTTATGACAGAGGCTCGGGAATGATCTTGAATCGGCCATCCAGTTTCATCGATGACATACCTGAAGAGATACTTGCAGAGTACTCGGCGGGTATGTAAGTAGCGTCTCAATTTATCACCAGTAGGCTCCATATTTAGGATTGATTTGCAC
>JBARSG010000485.1:0-1804 GCA_049644625.1 Desulfobacterales bacterium
AATTCGGTTTCAAATCCGAACTCTATCAGATCTTCAGCTTTTGCCTGTTGAAGAATGTCCGTATCATCCCGAGCGTTTTTAATTTTTGCTCCAAAGCCGATTTGCTGATCGGCGATCCGTTTTTTAACAATCCGGGCCAGGTCGCCAAAGGCGCCGCTCATGATAAAGAGTATATTACTGGTGTTGACCGCACGTTTGTCCCGTTTACCGGTCTTGCGAAAGCGTTCGATTTCCTGAATCATTGAAATCGGATCATGGGGCACTTTTAAATCAACTTCGGTTTCTTCCATGGGTTTTAAAAGCGCGCGCTGAACCCCTGATCGTGATACATCCGCACCAATAATGTTGCGGCTCGACGCAATTTTATCAATTTCATCGATATAGATGATACCGTATTGAGCCAGTTCAATATCACCGTCAGTTTCTCGCACGAGATCCCGGACAAGATCTTCTACATCACCGCCCACATAACCGGTTTCGCTGAATTTGGTTGCGTCACCCTTTACAAAAGGAACATTGATTTTTTTCGCGATCAGTTTAATAATATATGTTTTTCCAACTCCGGTGGGACCGAACATGAGTATGTTGTTTTTGATGTGGCCGACCATGTCACTGATGTCATCAGAGGAGGTTTCGGCACGCTTTATTCGGTTGAAATGCGTACATATTTTTGTGGCCAGTATGGCTTTGGCATTATCCTGCTTCACGATATACTGGTCAAGATAAGAAATAAGATCTTCGGGTTTTAGGTCAAAACTAATTTTCTTTTCTTTACGGGTAGGCTTTTCCACCTTTTCGGAAGTGATTTCATGGGGTACAACCAGCGGAGATACCATTTTAACACTACCGCCGAATTTCTTGGCAAGAAAATCGCCTATCTCTTTTTCAATTTCTTTTGGATTCGGTATTTTTTCGTTATGTTCTTTCATAATTTTAGACTATAATCATGCCTGTGAAAAATGCAAGGAGGAAGTTGTTTATCCGTTGTCCCTTGAGCAGCATACCTGCAACGCCTGGGAGATGTTATCTGGCGGCGATACAACAAAAAAAGGCAGGGCCAATCAAATGCCCTGCCTTTCCTTTATCGCCTTGAATTGCCTTTTTGTTTGATTCAAGGCGGTTATCAGTTCGGTTGAGCCGTTACCCAAAACAGGTGAGGAGTCGCCCGAACCTTCAAACCTTTAGTTATTACAATTCATTATATAATAATCTCGAAGAGCATATCTTCAAGATCAATTCTGAATTTGGAAGTTATTGGAAGCAGAAATCATGCCAAAAATTATAGATGATTTTATTGTTTATTATTTTAAATAGTTATCTTTACAAACAATTCCAATGCACTAAATATTTTACTAAACTCTATGAGTTTTATTTCACATTGTGAAGTAATTTACATACACACAGAGCATGAAAAGGTGAAAAAGTAAAAAATTTAAAAAACCATATAGGACAATATATCTTGTATGTCAAGAAAAAAATAATACAATATATGGTAGCTAAAAAATGTAACCGTTCAGGGTTCAAAGTTCGGGGTTAAATATATTATGCAATCTTCCATCAACTTTGAACCGGCAACCTCTGAACCTGTGAACGCCTACAAAAAATCTTAAAACGGAGTTACAGCACATTTTATTGTTTTTTTTATATAACCTAAATTCTGCAAGCCTCGTATCGGTCGGATATACAAGGCATCAATCGTGCAGCCGTATTGTAATACTGCAATCGATTGATAACGCAGTAGATCCGGTCGAGACGAGGCTCCCGAAGGGTTAACTTTATTCGAAATATAATATGGATTTTATCC
>JBARSG010000486.1:0-4459 GCA_049644625.1 Desulfobacterales bacterium
GCTTTGAGGGCTTTTTCATTATAGATGCCCTTGCTTTCCCGGTATTTCCCATTGAATGATAGCCCGTTTTTTGCGTTGACAAGGTTGAGCCTCCCATCGCCTTTGTAAAAATAGCGGCTCACATCTATGGTGTTTTGGGATGAGAGGGTATTGGTCACAATGACGCCTAAAATCAATAGGGCTACAATTCCAACGAGTCGTATTGGTTTCATAAAGTTATCAAGGGCAAACCATAATCAGTGCTTGAAAATAAAATCATCGGGATCGGCCAAACCCGCCTCGGTCGAGAATAAGAAACCATTTTTCCAAAACCAATTTTTCCATTATTTTTACCCAGCCTGCCCCGTAGGTCCGGCAGATCGTACTGGGGTGAAACTTTTTTCTATTTCACCGGGGCCATTACTCCAATTGGGGCGAAGCCCCTAAGTTCATTCGATTGTTTTAAATCTTGTTGAAAAGATCTATTTTCTCTGTTAAATAAATTTGGATAACTTTGTAAAAAGGTCGTTTTTCTGACCTTTTACGAGACCGTCAATTTTATTTATCTTAACACTTACTTACCGGAGATCAGAAATGCCTGACAAAAAAGATTTTATTATCAAAGACAAAAGAATGTTCGCGGAAGGGGATCCGGAAAAACAGGATCAAGAGGCAAAAGAAGAAGCAACCAAACCTTCAAAAGAGGAGGTTAAGGAAAGTGAATCCGAAGAAGCGACTGCTCCTGAGGAGGATAAAACAGATTTTCAACTGCCGAAAATCAATTTTGCCACCTTTATCTTTTCCTTGAATTCATCTGTACTGTTACAACTCGGGCTAATAGACGATCCTGCCACCGGCAAAAAGACTAAGAATCTGCTCCTTGCAAAACAGACCATAGATATTTTAGGCATGCTGGAAGAAAAAACCCAAGGGAATTTGACAAAGGATGAAGAGACCATGCTGAAAAATATTCTATATGACCTGAGGATGATATATGTAAAAGAAAAGGGATAATCCGGACATCTTATGAGGATCCTCTCTCCCGCTAAAATAAACCTGTTTCTGCAAATTACGGGAAAACGACCCGACGGCTACCATGATCTGGTCAGCCTGATGTGCTGTGTCGGACTTTACGATACGATTTCACTTACTTTCGGCGTTAAGGAGACTTCCGTCTCCTGTTGCCATCCGGACGTTCCGGAAGATGAAACAAATCTTGCCTTTGCCGCTGCATCTCTTTTTTTAAACACCCTGAATATAAATCAAGGGGTAAAAATTTCCATAGAAAAACAGATACCGGTTGCAGCCGGTCTTGGAGGAGGAAGCAGCAATGCCGCTGCTGTTTTTTTGGGGTTGAATCGCCATTACGGCTATCCATTTTCTCCGGACAAACTCATATCCATGGGGCTTTCAATCGGGGCGGATGTGCCCTTTTTCATTTTCCGGAAACCGGCAATAGTATCCGGTATCGGTGACAAGCTCAAAGCTTATCAAGGGCTTGAAAGTTTTAAGATATTATTGGTTTTTCCCGGTTTTAGCGTTTCAACGGCCAAGGTTTATAAAAATCTTAATTTGGGATTGACAAACTGCAAAAAAAAACTTAGAAGTTTCCTTTTAAACAAGCAGAGCTTTGATCCGAGATGCCATTTATGTAACGATCTTGAAACTACTGCGGCATCAATGTATCCGGGCATATTTACAGCTAAAGAGGCTCTTTTAAAACATGGCGCACTGGGGGCGCTTATGTCGGGAAGCGGATCGACGGTATTCGGACTTTTTTCCGATTCGGATACAGCCGTGATGGCAAATCACGCACTTGCAGAAAACGACAATTGGCAGTTGTATCTTGTTAATATGATGACAAAGGAGACAGGAGACAAACCGGAAGAGGGATAATTTGTTTTGAATAGATGACCCTGCATCTTTGATTATGGGGCGTCGTCAAGTGGTAAGACACAGGATTTTGGTTCCTGCATTCGGAGGTTCGAATCCTCCCGCCCCAGCCAGGTTGCGTCAATGGTAAATGGTAATATAAATGAGTGATTTTGTAATATTTTCAGGAAATTCAAACCCGGTTCTTTCCCAAAAAATATGTGAATATATCCATGTTCCTTTGGGAGGGGAAAAGGTAAAAAGATTCAGTGACGGTGAGATCCAGATCGAAATAGATGAAAACGTAAGATCAAAAGATGTTTTTGTAATTCAGTCAATCTGTTATCCGGTGAACGAAAATCTGGTTGAACTGCTTCTGATGTTAGATGCCTTAAAGCGTGCTTCTGCAAACAGGATAACAGCGGTAATTCCCTATTACGGGTATGCACGGCAGGATAAGAAGGTAGCGCCGCGCGTTCCGATCAGCGCCAAACTGGTTGCGGATATACTGACCGTTGCCGGTGCAACCCGGATCATTACAATGGATCTGCATGCCGGTCAGATTCAGGGGTTTTTCGACATTCCGGTGGACAATCTTTTTGCTGCTCCGGTTATTATCGATTATATCAGAAAAAAATTTAATAATGATCTTGTAATCGTATCTCCGGATGCGGGTGGGGTTGAAAGGGCCAGAGCCTTTGCCAAGCGTCTAAATGCCGGGCTTGCTATCATTGATAAGCGGAGAGATGCTCCCAACCAAGCCAAGGCCATGGCAGTTATCGGCGATGTTGCCGATAAGGTTGTGGTTATTCTTGATGATATGGTCGATACCGCCGGCACCCTTGTCGAGGCTGCCGGAGCTATCATGAAAAATGGTGCCAGGGAGATCCATGCCAGCTGTTGTCATGCAGTTCTGTCAGGGCCGGCAATCGAACGGATTGAGGATTCGGAGTTAAAAACCCTGGCTGTAACAGACACGATCCCTTTAAAGAAAAATGCCAGAGCCTGTGATAAGATCAAGGTACTTTCGATTTCGGAGCTGATCGGCGAGGCGATTATACGCAGTTTTAAAGGAGATTCAGTAACTTCTCTTTTTGTATAAAACCTAACCCGGATAAGCCGGCCTACGGCTCGGAGAGAACATAAAATATTTGCCACAAAGACACTAAGACACAAAGGATATATTAATTATTCTTTCTTCGTGTCTTGGTGCCTTAGTGGCAGAATGGAAAAAGTTTTTTCAGGAGGATTAATATATTTTGGAGTTAATAGAATTAAAGACAAATATCAGAACCACCACAGGCAACGGTCCTGCACGCAGGCTCAGACAAAAAGGGCAGATACCTGCCGTGCTTTACGGCCCGGGAACAGAATCCGTTCTGCTTTCCGTGAATATCAGCGATATCGACAGGGTTCTGAAGAAGGGACGGATCGGTCAGGTCCTTTTGAACCTTGTTATTCCCAATAATGGAGAAACATCCACCAAGACAGTGATGGTAAAGGAACTGCAACTCCATCCGGTTTCACGCAATTTCCTGCACATCGATTTCTATGAGGTCACAATGGACCGTAAGATCGTTGTGAACGTTCCTGTAATGACAACCGGTAAGGCAAAGGGCGTCGAGATTGGGGGCATACTGCAGACTATCAGACGTGAACTTGAAGTTCAGTGCTTACCCCTGGATGTCCCGGAGTCCATTGAGATTGATATTACGGATCTTGATATCGGAGATTCGATCCATCTGCGTGATATCCCCAGGCAAAGTGAAATTGAGTTTTTGGATGATGAAAATTTTACGGTAGTAACCATAGTCAGCCCCAAGATAGAAGAAGAGGTGGAACCGGTAGAAGAAGAGGAAGAGGAGGGTGAAGCGGCCATTGCTGAAGAAGGTGAAGAAAGACCTGAATCCGGTGATAAAAAATAGTGTGACGGACTTTAGTTATGCCGCAAAAACGCGTACGCCTGGTGGTCGGACTCGGCAATCCGGGTAATACTTATAAAAGGACCCGGCATAATGTTGGATTTATGGTGCTGGATCAAATTGCAGAAGATTTTTCTATCGCTCTTGTAAAACAAAAGTTTGATACCGTTTTTGGACGGGGATCCATAGACGGTGTTGAGGTTGTCCTGGCAAAACCCATGGCCTTTATGAACAGAAGCGGGCCTCAGGTTCAGAAAATTGCACAATATTACAGGATATTAAGTGAGGACATGTTGGTTGTTCACGATGACATAGACCTTGCTTTTGGAAGAATAAAAATAAAGGAGAAAGGAGGGGATGGGGGACACAAAGGTGTAAGATCAATAATAGATGCCTTTGGCGGAGGTAATTTTGTACGTCTTCGTATAGGCGTCGAGCGGCCCGAGGCCGGGATTAGCGCTGCTGATCATGTTCTGGGAAAATTTTCTTTAAAAGAAAAAAAAGTTCTACACCGGATTATTACAGAGGCCCGGGATGCTGTCGTTACAATCCTTTGTAAAGGTGCAAAGGAAGGGATGAACAGGTTCAACGATAAAAGAATTGTAATTTCAAGTTAACTATTCAGATGGAGGGAAGAATGGAAGCTGTATTGAATAATTTACCTTTGTTTTGCGCGCTGGTAGGTG
>JBARSG010000487.1:0-3191 GCA_049644625.1 Desulfobacterales bacterium
TTTTTGGTATTGGCACGGTTCTGACGAAATCACAGCCTGTGCCATCCGGGACAAAGCCGAGCGTCACATCTGACCTTATAGATTCCTCATGCATCATGATACCGTTGACAACCTCGTTAAGCGTACCGTCTCCGCCCACACAAACCAGAAGCCTGGCCTCTTTGGCAATGGCATCTTTCGCAAACATCACAGCATCACCGGGCTTTTGTGTCATATAGGTCTCAAAATGACCCAGCCGATCTTTGGCAAGAGCTTCAATAAAAGGCCAATCCGATCCCGCTGTACCGTTTCCGGCATGCGGGTTTACGATAAAAGCAATCTTTGACAAGGTCATACCTGATTTACCTCAATAGATTTTTACAACAAAGACACAAAGGATATATTTATTATTCTTTCTTCGTGCCTTGGTGTCTTAGTGGCGGAATGAAAAAAGTTTTGCCACAAAAAGCACAAAATTTACAACTCAGGAACTAATGAATTTGGGTAGCCACTTTTGCGCTCGTGAGATATAAAAATTTTCACCCCCCCTCTTTGTTATTTGTAATTTCCACTAACTCAACGACTCTGTGAACGGATATTAAGTGCCTAAGAATCCTGTCCAAGATAGGCTCTTTTTACTTCCACAGTCTCAAGAAGATCAGATGCGATTCCATGGAGCCGAATTTTTCCGGTTTCCAGCACATAAGCTCGATCAGATATTTTAAGAGCTGCTCTTGCATTCTGTTCTACCAGAAGAATGGTGGTTCCCTCATTTCTGAGTCTTTCAATAACAGAGATGATTTCTTGAACCACCAGCGGTGCAAGACCCAGCGAGGGCTCATCCAGGAGCAAAAGGACCGGTTTCCCCATCAACCCCCTGCCGATGGCTAACATCTGCTGTTCTCCACCGCTAAGGGTTTCCGCTCGTTGATTCAGCCGTTTTTCAAGAACAGGAAAAAGCTGTAATATGTATTTAAAATCTTCTGATATTTTTTTCTTGTTCTGCTTTCCTCTCCTCCGATAGGCCCCCAGTTCGAGATTCTCCCGGACCGTTAACGGCCCGAAAAGATGCCTTCCTTCCGGAACCTGGATGATGCCCAGCTCAACGATCCTTTCGGGAGAAAAAGATACGATATTCTCTCCTTTAAATACTATCTTTCCACGGGATGGCCTGATGATGCCGGAAATAAGGTTTAAAAGTGTTGTCTTGCCGGCGCCGTTTCCACCGATCAAAGCCAAAATTTCTCCCTCCCCCTGAAAAAGAGAAATCTCATCAAGTGCTTGAACTCCTCCATAGTGGGAACTTATGCCGTCTATTTTAAGCAAAACCGGTTAAAACTCCTTTCCCAGATAGGCCTCAATGACTTTGGGATTGTTTTGTATCTCTTTAGAATTCCCTTCTGCGATTTTTTCCCCGTAATTCAGCACCGTAATAATATTTGAGATGCCCATTATTAGATTCATATCATGTTCCACCAGAATAACGGTTATCCCTTTTTCCCTGATTTTGAGAATTGTGCGGGACATCTCTTTTGTCTCTTGTAAATTAAGTCCGGCCACCGGCTCATCCAGGAAAAGAAGTCTGGGTTCCATAGCCAATGTGCGGGCAATTTCCACCCGTTTTTGATCTCCATAGGGAAGGCTGGCCACACGAAGATCCGCCTTTGAATCGAGGTCTAAAAATTCCAACATCGCATCGGTTTTTTGCCGAATAATTTTCTCTTCTTTCCGCACCATGGGGGTATACAGAAGGCATCTTAAAAATCCGGAATGACTTTTGGTATGTAGTCCCACCATGATATTTTCTCGAACCGTCATATTCCGGAAGACCTGGATATTCTGGAAAGTTCTACCGATTCCCATATGGGCCACCTGATAAGGACTTTTTCTAATCAGCTTTTGGCCCTCAAAAAAGATATCGCCGGACCCGGGAGGATATATCCCTGTAATCAGGTTAATGGCTGTTGTTTTTCCAGCGCCATTTGGGCCAATAATGGAGAAGATCAAGCCTTTTTCAACCTGGAAGGACAGGCGGTTTATGGCCTGTAACCCCCCAAAGTTTTTCGATATATCTTTTAGCTCAAGGATATAATTGGAATTGCTCACAATAAAAGGCACTCCTCAACCGGCGACCTTACTGTTTTATTGAAAGCTCTGTCTTCTAACCCGTATTGATCATGAGAAATTTGCATTAAGCCTCATTTGTACTATTATTCCTGTGATCAAATACCCTCTGGCTCTTTCGCTGCGTGCGAGGTAGGTCTCCATGGTCCAAAATCTCCACCCGGCACCTCACCAGTATTTTGCGTCGGATTTCCGTTTCCAGGCGTTCGGCCAAATGCATGTCATTTGCGTTTCCGGTATTCGCTTCCCGTTCAACCTTGATCAGCATCATATCCCGTCCGCTTTCCCGTTGTTTGAGATGTATCTGAAATTCACTGCCAATCCCGTCCACTCGGTTCAGCACATGATCGATCTGGCTCGGATAGATATTTACCGCCCGGTATATAAACATATCATCCGTACGGCCGAGGATCCGGTCATGCATGGGTAAGGGCACGCCGCAGGGACATTTCTGATTAAAAAGGCGTGTAACGTCATGTGTACGGTAGCGAATCAAGGGACTTCCTTCTTTGCTCAAAGTGGTGACAACCAGTTCTCCCTGTTGGCCGTAAGGAACCGGTTTTAGTGTTTCCGGGTCGAGAATCTCAAAAATAAAATGGTCAGCCCAGTAATGGATTCCATTGTGATGCCTGCAGTCAAGGCCCGTACCCGGCCCATAAAGTTCCGTCAACCCGTAAATATCAAAGATATGCTCAACACCCATCAGTTCTTTGATGCGTGTTCGCATTGAAAGACTGTGGCGTTCCGCTCCAAGGATAATCTTATTCACTTTGATGCTGGATAAGATGTTGCGTTTATGAATCTCCTCGGCCATGAGCAGAGCCATAGATGCCGTGGAACAGAAAACAGTGGTTTGCATATCTACCATCATTTCACAATGCATTTCCGCGTTGGCAGGCCCAAGAGGCACTGCCATGGCCCCGAACCGCTCACAGCCTGCTTGAAATCCCACACCCGCAGTCCATAAGCCATAACCCACGGCGATCTGCACGCGATCTTTGCGGGTTAGACCCGCAAGTTCATAGCACCTGGCAAAAATATCAGCCCATACATCAATATCTTTTTGTGTGTAGCACAGCACCTTGCGC
>JBARSG010000488.1:0-1685 GCA_049644625.1 Desulfobacterales bacterium
TGTTTGGAAAGTCGGAGAAATGGTATTGAAAGGACTGTAAGCAGGTTACTGGTTACTAGTTGTTGGGATTGTTTTTTATTCCAGTTTTAAAATCTAAAATCGAAAAATGGCTCTGGATTCTGATTCAATAAAATGGCTTAAAAGCCGTTTCGGCAACACTGTCAAATTTGGCGAGCCCATGTCAAAACATACATCGTTGCGTGTGGGCGGCCCGGCCCAAGCTTTTGTTGTTCCGGAAAATATTGAGGCCTTAAAAGCCCTTGTGAAATGGTCATGGCACAAAAAAATTCCTTATCTCATATTGGGAAACGGCACAAATCTGCTGGTCAAAGACGGCGGCATAAACGGAGTTGTGATCGTGTTGACGCAGTGTCTTAAAACCATTTCTCAAACAGACCGGAACACCCATGGGATTATGGTTACCGCCATGGCAGGTGCACACATGAAAACACTTTGTTCCTTTGCCCTGAAGAGGGGACTTGAAGGGATGAATTTTGCCATGGGCATTCCGGGTACGGTTGGGGGAGGAATTAGGATGAATGCAGGCACTTCCTATGGCTCCATGGAAGGTGTTCTTGAATCAATAAACATTCTGTTTCCCACCGGTCAGGTGCGCGAAATTAAAAAAGAAAATCTCGATTTTGCTTACCGGAAGCTCTCATGGAACAAAGAGGATATAGAGGTTCATCCCGGGCAACAGGTTATTTTAGACGGCTGTTTCCGCCTGAACCCTTCGGACCCTGAACGTCTGAAAAAACAGGCCCAAAAAATTTTAGAAATACGCTGGCAAAGACAGCCGAGAGGTCTGCCCAGTGCAGGATGTTTTTTTAAAAATCCCGTATCCGGAAAGACTGCCGGTGAGCTTATTGAGGCGGCCGGACTCAAGGGAAAATCCATGGGCGGAGCAAAAATTTCATCAAAGCACGCCAATTTTATCCTAAATCACCAAAACGCATGCGCCGCTGATTTTCTAAAATTGATGGAACTTGTTGAAGAAACCGTATTAAAAAAGTTCAACATTAATCTTGAAAGAGAGGTTAAGGTTGTTGGGTCGTAAGCACATACGAAGTAACTATTACAAGAACAGCGCTGCCAAAAAGCGTAACAGAATTATAAAACGTCTTGTTCTCTGTATAAAAACAGCGGGTGTGATCGCCGCTTTGCAACTGGTTAGCTTTGTTTTTATTTTTAGTTACGATTTTTTAACCCAATGCGACTATTTCAGGGCTGAAAAACTGGTCGTTACCGGTACGGACAGGCTCTCTGAAAAACAGGTCCTGGAGCAGGCACAGATAAAAAAGGGAATAAATATTATTTCCGTAAATCTTCCAATGGCCAGAAAACGGCTGTTGGCACATTCATGGATCACCGAGGCTGAAGTCAGCAGAGATCTTCCGTCCGGAATTAATATCAGAATAAAAGAACACAAACCGCTTGCCGTTCTCGACCTTGGCCGCAAATTTTTAATCAATACTTCCGGAGAAATATTCAAGGAAATGGCGGCATCGGATCCTGACCAACTGCCGATTATCAGCGGTCTTGAATTTTCAGACATCAATACCCGCGACAAACCCCGCAGCATGCCTTTTAACGCCGTATTGAATGCTCTGGAATTGGGTCAAAAACGTGAAAGCGTTCTTCGTTGCAAGTTAATAAAAAAGATTCAGGTGGACAGGGAAATGGGC
>JBARSG010000489.1:0-5518 GCA_049644625.1 Desulfobacterales bacterium
ATCTGTATTTCTACAAAATCCAAGATAAAATTGCTGTTCCAATGATTATCGAAACAATTCCCAAAAACCTGTAAGTTTGATCTGAAAGTGAGTTTAAATACCAGTTCGTCATTTCATCATATAAGTTTTTAGGATTAAAAAATACAATGCCTCCTTTAATGATAGCCATGATACCAAGTATTCTTAGAAACCATGAATGAAGGCTCCATGATGCACAAATTAACAGCAAAATACCTATTATGGCTGGAAAGACCGAGAGAACTTTTCGATCTATCTTGTTAAACAAACGTTTCATAACGTTTCTGGATTCGGTTGTATAAATAACACTCCAAGAACCCGCTGTAATCCACAAAAAGCTAATTGCATAAAGAAACCATTTCATGTACGATGTCCTTTTTTTATATGAGTTGAAAATTTATACTGGAAAGTCAATAAACAGTAAATGAAACACATACTCCTTATTTTAACAGCATTTGTCAAGGATTTCCCTGCGCGATTTCAAACCGTTATCCAGCGAAGAAAGCGCGCAACTACTAAAAGTGTTCGAACCTTATGCCAGACAACTGGCATACTATTGAAATATGTTTAAATTTATCCATGCAGCCGATATTCACCTGGACAGCCCTTTGCACAAGCTCGACTATTATGACGGGGCTCCGGTAGATGAAATTCGCCAGGCAACCCGGCGGGCTTTCAATAATCTGGTTCAAACTGCCATTGCCGAAGAGGTTAATTTCATCCTCATCGCCGGGGACCTCTATGACGGGGATTGGAAAGATTACAACACCGGGCTTTATCTGGTGTCCCAGACGATCAGACTGCGCGATGCCGGCATTCCCGTTTACATGGTTGCCGGAAATCACGATGCAGCCAGTAACATAACCAAAACTCTCCGGCTTCCGGAAAATGTTCATTTGTTTCCGTCAAACCAACCCGCAACGCATACCATGGACAGCCTGAATGTTGCGATTCATGGTCAGAGCTTTGCAACGCCGGCCATAAAAAAAGATCTATCACTTCTCTATCCCACACCGCTGCCCGGTTATTTTAATACGGGGTTATTACACACCTGTGCCTCAGGCCGTGAAGGCCACGAGCCATATGCCCCGTGCACAGTGGAAGGATTGCGATCAAAAGGATATGATTACTGGGCATTAGGGCACGTTCATCAGCATGAGGTTCTTTGGGATGACCCGTGGATTGTATTTTCCGGAAACATTCAAGGGCGTCATGTTCGAGAAACAGGCCCCAAAGGCTGTGTGCTCGTTACGGTTGATGACAGGGGGCGGCCAAAAATAGAGTTCAAACCCCTGGATGTTATCCGGTGGGTGATCGTCACAGTGGATTCAAACGGCGCTGAAAGCGGCTACACGGTTATTGATCGTTTTTGCAGTCGCCTTGAAACCATATTGGATGAAAATGAGGGCAGGCCTCTGGCTGCCCGTGTTTTAATTCAGGGTGAAACGCCGGCTCACAGTGAACTCCTTGCCAATGTTGACCGATGGGGCAATGAGATTCGGGCAGCGGCTTTAGATACCAGCGGCCATAAGGTTTGGATTGAAAAGATAAAATTTCATACCCGGCTGCCTGTATCTGAAAAAGATCTTCAGATAAGTGACGGGGCCATGGGGGAACTTGTAAGGTTATTTGACGAATTAACCGGCAAACCGGAGTTATTGCGTGAGTTATCGGAGGAGCTGATTGATCTTGAGAAAAAAATTCCCAAAGAACTCAAAGAGGGTCCTGACGGGATCCGGTTTGATGATATGGATTGGATAAAAAGTCTGTTAGCGCACGTGCAGCCCATGCTCATTCAGAGGCTGATCCGAAAAGAGAGTTTCGAATGAAAATTCTCGAGATGAGGCTTATTGCCTATGGACCGTTTACCGATAGGGTTATTGATTTAAGCGGCGGCAATCAAGGCCTTCATGTTATTTATGGTCCCAATGAGGCGGGCAAAAGCTCCGCCTTGCGGGCATTGCGAAACCTGCTTTACGGTATTCCCGAACGGTCCGCGGATGATTTTCTTCATCCGTACGCCAAAATGCGAATCGGAGCAGCCATTCAATCCAGCAAGGGCGATGTGCTGGAATTTGTCCGGCGAAAAGGCAGGCGCAATACGCTTCGATCCGGGGATGATGAAACGGTAATAGAAGAATCCCTGCTCAACAAATTCTTAAGCGGGGTTGACACCGATCTCTTTGTTACCCTGTTCGGTATTGACCATGCCGATCTGGTGCGCGGCGGCAAAGAAATTATCCGGGGCGGCGGAAGCATGGGGCAGGTTATTTTTGCTGCAGGATCAGGGGCCTCCAATCTTCGTGACGTTCAGGAACAACTCAAGTCCGAGGCGGACGGTCTTTTCAGACCGTCGGGAAGGAAGAAGAAAATCAATGAAGCGATTGGAAAAATAAACAAGAATCGTAAAGAGCTGCGCGATGCTCAGCTGCCCGGCCGGCAATGGGCTGCCCATGATCAGGCATTAAACCACGCACTGGCGCGCAAGCAAACCGTGGAAAAGGATTTGGCGAAAAAGAGGCGCGCGTTGCATCGTTTTGAACGGATTCAGGAAGCGCTCCCGGTTATCGCCAAACGCAAAGAACGAATCAATGAATTCCGAACATACGTCACCGCAGTGCTGTTACCCGAAGGATTCCGGGACCAAAGGGTCGATCTTTTACAGAAGCTCAGAGTGTCAGAAAACGATCGTGATCAGGCGCTTAAAAGCACGGAGGTTATCCAAAAAGAGCTATCCGAGCTTCAAATTTCCGAAAGTCTGCTGAAAAATTCAACGTTGATTGAAGAAATCCATCGGGAATTCGGGAGTCAGCACAAAGCGGCCAGGGACCGTATACAGCTACAAACGCGCATGAGTGTCCTGCTCGGCGAAGCCGGGGAAATCCTTCGTAGCCTGCGGGATGACTTAACTCTGGACCATGCTGAAAAATTACGGATTAAGAAGTCGGAAGCGGTCCGCATACAGGACCTTGGATCCCGGTTTGAGCGGATTGTCACGCGTATCCAAACTGCCCGAGAAGCAATTCCCACCCTTACCCATCGTATTGCAGGAATTGACCGGAAGCTGGAAAAACTTGGAACCCCCAGGCAAATAGACCCCTTAAAGTATACCATATCCCGGGCTGAAGAATACGGGGCTTTGGAAAAACACTATGGCAAAGAACAATCTGAGATCAGTTCCGAATTAAAAACTCTGGATGTGGCGCTTGGCAAACAGACACTCTGGTCCGGATCGGTCGAAAAGCTGGAACGTCTTCCGGTCCCTTCAATGGAAACAATTGGCCTGTTTGAAGACCAAACCGCCGAGTCTGAGCTCAAGTACGTCAGTTTAAAAGAGGATTTCGAAAAGATTCGGAAAACGCTGGCTGATGTTGAACGGCAAATAGACGAGCTTCGGTTACAGCAGGAAGTGCCTTCCGAGCAAGATCTTCAAAAGGCAAGAGCGCAGAGGGACAGTGGATGGCAGCTTATATTACATACGCTGGAGGGCAAACCCGTATTGGATGAAGAAATTGATGACTATGTAAGGGGAATCGAGTCTTCAAAGACGCTCTCAGGAGCATTTGAAAAAAGTGTTCACAAGGCAGATGAGATTGCCGACAGGCTCAGGCGAGAGGCGGACCGTGTTGCCGCTAAAGCCAAATTGCTCGCCGATCAAACGTCCCATAAAAAAGAACAGGATCGTTTGAAAACAGAAATTGATGTCGCTGAAAAGGCAAAAGAGAAACTTGCCAAAGATTGGATGGAATTATGGCAGCCTGCGGAAATTACGCCTCGATCGCCCAAAGAAATGAGAGCATGGGCGCAACATTATATGGGTCTGGCCGCAAAAGGGAAAGAGATAAGGGAACGCCAGGCCAGAGTTGACCGGTTAAAGGATGAAATTGACGTTCATTTCAAAAGGCTGAATCAGTGTTTGAAGAATCTTTTGGAGCCCCATTCCACGGAGGGAGAAACACTGGCCGATTTAATCGAAAGAAGTAAACGGGTCATCCAGGCAGAGGATGAGCTGCACAATAAAATAAAGCAGCTGCGAAACGAGAACGCCCAACGCAAACAAGAGTTGGCAGAAGCACAGGCACGGGTCGATTCCAGCGAACTGGAGCTTTCCCAATGGCAAAAAGAGTGGGCGCAAGCCGTCCGGCCGCTGGGTCTGGATGCCGATGCTGTCCCTGCCCAGGCGAATGCGGTGATGGAAGATCTCAACACGCTTTTCGGCAAGCTTAAAGACGCCAATATTCTTCAAAAGCGCATTCACGGTATCAATCGTGATGCAGATGAATTCGCAATCAAGGTTACCGGTCTGGTGGATGCAGTAGCCAAAGACTTGAAAGATTTGCCTTCCGGTGACGCAACGCTTGAACTCAACAGCCGGCTGACGCTGGCACGAACCGCTCAATCACAACGGCAAACTCTCCTGAAACAGTTAGTGCAGGAACAGAGTCGCATGGACAAAGCAGTTGGCAGGATTGCCGAAATAGAAACGCGGCTCAAGGGCATGTGTGAAGAAGCAGAGTGTGAAAGGTACGAAGATCTTCCAGAGGCCGAACGAAAATCCGAAAAACGAAAACAAACAAAAGCTGAATTAAACAACCTGGATGAAAGGCTGCACCAGTTGAGTGCCGGCGCCACCATTGATGATTTTATCAACCAGGCCCTAAACGTGGATCCGGACGGCATTGATGGGGAGATCGGCAGACTGACAGAGGAGACCGATACGCTTAATCGAGAAAAATCAGAACTGGATCAGCGCATTGGAAGCGAGCGAACGGAACTCGGCAAAATGGACGGGAGCGCACGGGCAGCGGAGTTGGCCGAAGAAATCCAACTCCTTCTGGGAAGGCTTGAATACGATGTGGAGCAGTATGCCCGGCTGAAAATCGCATCAAAAATTTTAAACCAGGCCATAGAACGGTATCGGGAAAAAAGCCAGGAGCCTATTTTAAAACGTACGACCGAACTTTTTAAGCAAATTACCAGAGGCTCATTTCAAGGGGTCCGTGCGGAATTTGACGATACCGGCCAACCGGTGCTTGTTGGGGTTCGACAGGGCGGCAAGGAAATCGTTACCTTGGAAGGCATGAGTGACGGAACAGCGGATCAATTGTATCTTGCGTTACGGTTGGCGGGACTTCAGGATTACCTGGAACGGAACGAACCCATCCCGTTTATTGTAGACGACATACTGATCAAGTTCGATGATGATCGTGCGGTTGCGGCCCTGCGGGCGCTGGAGCGTCTGTCTGAACAAACCCTGGTCATATTCTTCACGCATCACCGGCACCTTTTGGAACTTGCCAGAAAAAATGTTGACGCCTCGTTTTTAATTGAACATACATTACCGGCATGAAGTTAATTCCTGAATCTTGCATAAAAATTGATGAAAATCTTTCCGTATCAGGAGGCTATTAAATGCTCAACATGGTAAAGCGGTTTTTCAGCAAAACCAAAGTCAATAATTCCAACACCGAAGAACAGAACACAGTACCCGACTTGTGTG
>JBARSG010000490.1:0-2340 GCA_049644625.1 Desulfobacterales bacterium
GTGATGGATGTTGGGGAGGCGAGCGAGCCTTTTAGGTGAGCTCGCGGAGACTCCCCAACTCTGTAACTTGGGTCGCCATTGCATATTTTGCTGGTACCCAGATATTTGGTTGAACTCTTTTTGCTAATAAGAAGGTGAAGCTCCCCTGTTTTTTAGAGCCATCCGGTTTTAACCGGTGGTAAAATTTATGAGCAGTCTGCAATGAAGCAGCTGCAGAAACGAAAGGAGCTTCACCATGAAAAAAAGAAACATTTATCAGAACAGAAGTCAAGAATTACTTAGTCTATTTGAGGAAGCTGGAAACAGCGCAAAGGTTATGTGCGTACCAATGGACTATGCGAAAAAGGATCATGTTGTAATGTTCTGTAACGGCCACGGCGACATTCTACGTAAGCCATTTTCGGTTAAAAACTCTCCAGACGGTGTGAAGTATTTAGTTGATCAAGCAACTCGCTCTTGCAGACGGCGTGGCATAAAAAAGGATCATGTCTTCTTTGGCGGAGAAGATGCAAGTTCATATGCAGAGAATTTTGTAAGTACTTTACGATCCAAAGGGTGGGTAGTTGCCGGTGTTAACGCACATGATGCCAAAAAGCAGCGGGCGAATTTACAAGCCAGTACGGATCGGTTGGACTTAATGGGGATTGCCACCATGCTACTTAATTGTCGGGCGAACTGTTGTCCAGCTCAGTCCGGTATTTATCGTAATCTTCGTACCCTTGTTCGTCACAGGCGAAAACTGGTTGTCATGTCAACGGAAGTGAAAAATCGAATTCATGGTGTAGTTGACAGGCTTTTCCCCGGTTTTCTCAACGAGGGCAAAACCGGCATAGTACCGTTCACCAGTAGTTCATTATATCTAATGGAGGATCGTTTCAGTCCTAAACAGATTCGTCGGCGCAAACGAGAAAAGCTCATTGAAATCCTGAAACGGTTCGGGACCTCGAAGGCTGAAGAAACTGCCGATAGACTTCAACAATACGCTGCACAAGTACTTCATACCCCGGCTGACTATGTCGGTACGCTGCAGCTTTCCCTGGCTCAACATGTCAAACATTTAAGGTGCCTACAAGAAAGCGTTAATCAACTGGAAAAGGAAATTGCTGTAAACTTGGCACAAACACAAGGCGCATTCCTGACAAGTGTCCGAGGAATTGGCATTGTTCTGGCAGCCGGGGCAACCGCTGAAATCGGAGATCCAAATGAACAAAAACCATTAAATAACCTGGTTTCATACTCAGGTATTATTCCCCGTGTCAAGCAAACCGGTGGTGCTGACGGCAAAACCTATACCGGCAAAGTTGCCAAGCGCTGCAATCGTATTCTCAAAGATTATGTTGTCAAGTCGGCATTGCACATAGGTTTGCATGGTCCGGAAGATTTGATGGCCGACTACAAGCGTCGTGACGCATCCGGGCAACATGCAGACTTTGGCATTGGACGTCGTTATCTGCGTATGGCAATGTGCTTAATGCGAACATCACAAATTTATCTGCCACACCGACTTCGAAAAGCTGAAGTTAAAATGGAAGAACGGGCCTGGTACTACCTGACGACCTGGCCTTACCTGCGTTGCAAATGGAAAAAACTTGGTGCGCTTAAAGCTGCTTTTGCGAAGGATCGACCTTTGGGGCAATGGCGACAGATCGTACAGGAGTTATATGATATAAGACTCAAACTATAAGCCCGACTCGAACCGAGCTTAACCATTGCGAGTAAAGGCTTCGTAGGTTTGGCGGATAAGATGGCTACGTGATTTCTGCCGCAGTGCTCCACAAATAGAATGGATGTCATTGACGGCTCTGGCAAGAGTGCCTAACCTTGTCCGCCCGACCATCGATTATGGCTCCAAGGTACTCTGATCCTGGTAGTATCCCAGAGATCTCGTCATACCAGATTGCCAAAGTCGGGCATTATGGACAAGGTTTACCACCTGTTATGCTGAACTTCGAATATCTAATTTGGGATGGTTGAGAACGATTCAATGAAGTTTTGAAAAAAACCAGTATAGACTGGTACAGGAGGAGTGTTGCCTAAAAAAAATTGAAAAAAAAGCTTGATTTTATCCTGGTACTCTTGCCATGACCTGAAATCCGCTAAATTGACACATATCAAATTCGACCTGAAAATATCAAGTCTTCATTGTTTTTCAGATATCCATTTCTGATCTCAGCTCTGGCATTTGCTGCGAATTGATAATACCTCACAAAAATCTGACTTGTCAAAACCTTTGATCGCTTGTGGGACTCCCAGGATATCAGCTGACCGGAAATCCTGTGATATGTCTGACAGATCCGAGCTTGGCTCTGATTGCATACAGATGCTATCGATCACCGGGTC
>JBARSG010000491.1:0-1593 GCA_049644625.1 Desulfobacterales bacterium
CATTTTGATCATTCCCAGGGTTGTGGATGTTCAAAAATACAAGCCTGAACTTGAGAAAAAAATTGCCCAAGCTTCCGGACAAAATCACAAGGTTGACTTTTAAGAACGATAATGGTTAAAAAGGATACCGTCATTCAAGCCCGTATTCATTAGCCTCTGGCTTATTTTGTTAAGCCAAGGCGGCAGAACGCAAGTTTCATTTATCATTTCATTATCATTTGGAAAATGACACTTTTTAAAGAAAATAGTGAAGATTCAAATTACATACCGGGTATTTATAATTACTGTGATCGGTGGTGTGAACGCTGTTCCTTTACCTCTCGCTGTTTGAATTTTGAAATGAGTGAAGAAAAATTCGGCGATCTTCAATCGGTAGATATAACCAACGAGGCTTTCTGGAAGAAACTGGGCGAAACGCTTGATGAAACCCTAACCATGTTGAGAGAAATGGCAGAAGAACAGGGGATCGATCTTGATTCTCTTGATATTGAAGAGGATGAAAAATTTCAAAGGCAATTTGATGAAAAAACCGTGGTGCACATTCTGTCTCATATGTCGAAAGCATACATTACCATGGTTAATGACTGGTTTGAATTAAATGATTATTTATTTGAAGATAATCAAGACCAAATCCATACGAATCCAGGTCTCTATGAAATTCAATCTCCACCACCAGAAGATACGGTGACGTTGATCGACTCCATGGAGGTAATCAGATGGTATCAGCACCAGATTTACGTAAAACTCAAAAGGGCGCTTCACAGCGTTCAAGACGAACATTTTGAAATATTGAATAATTTTCCCAAAGATTCGGATGGCTCAACAAAAGTTGCACTGATCGGCATGGATCGTTCCATCAGCGCATGGGGTAAAATATTGAAATATTTCTCAGACCAGAAAAAAAATATTATAGGTATTATTACTCATCTTGAACGCCTTCGCAAAAGAACCGAAAACGAGTTCCCTGATGCAAGAGCCTTTGTAAGGCCCGGATTTGATGAAATTAAACCCGACAGCTAACCGCAATATAGATACGAGAGGACGCGCAATTACAGAACTGGGAAAGGAGAAATTATGAGTATCGTTAAAATCATGCCGTGTTTGGATATGAAAGATGGCCGGGTCGTGAAGGGGGTACATTTCGTTGAACTTAAAGATGCGGGTGACCCTGTTGGAAATGCTGCGTATTATCAAAAAGAAGGTGCCGATGAACTGGCCATACTAGATATAGCGGCAACCTTGGAAAACCGAAAAACGAGACTCGAATGGGTCAGAAAAGTCTCCTCGGTGATCGACATACCCCTCACCGTGGGCGGCGGTATTTCCACTTTGCAAGACATCGAAATGGTTCTTGAGGCCGGAGCTGACAAAATTTCCATGAACAGCGCTGCAGTCAAAGACCCGGATTTGGTGGCCCGGGCAACGGCGCAGTTTGGCGCCGATAAGGTAACCGTGGCCGTAGATGCCAGAAGAAACAAGGATATGCCTTCCGGGTTTGAACTGGTTGTCTCCGGGGGCTCAAAACCCGTGGGTCAAGACGCAATAGCCTGGGCAAAGCAATGCCAGGAGCTCGGAGCAGGCACAATTCTGCCG
>JBARSG010000492.1:0-3628 GCA_049644625.1 Desulfobacterales bacterium
AAAGTGGGGCGGGGTAATGGTAGGACTGGGATGCCACGATCCACTCAAAGGCTTTCAATACGGCCTCCATTCTCCATATTTCAACATTGACGAAAGGGCTCTGGAAGTAGGAATTCGGCTTTTCGCACATGTTCTTACTCAATATATAGAAAGAAAAAAAAGACGGTTATGATTTTTTCAAGTTAAATAGGACACAGATTTTCGCAGATATACACAGATAATATTGTTGTTTTACAATTTAAGAATCTTGATAATCTGTGTTCATCTGTGTCCAAAAAAGGAAATCCCTATACTATCCAGTTAATCCGTGCTACGGTCAGGGTCTAGAAACCGTTATAGTGTTAAAATCTTCAGACAAGCCCGCCAGATTTTTACCGCTCACTTCAATACCCAGCCCCGGACCATTCAAAGGATCGGCTTCACCCCTCGGACCAAATGACACATCTTCTATTGTAACGTTTTCCTTTAACATGAATTCATCATAAGAACCGTCACAGTACACGGCATCACTGCAAAGAAGGCATAAAATCCTGCCGGCGGCAGAAAGAATTCCTGACTCGCCCAAATGATCGCACACATCCTGTATTATTTTTCAGATCAGAACGATCTGGTATTTGATCCCATGGCAGTCGGTGGATTTTGGAAACTTTAAATAATTGACAAAGTATCAGTAATATGCGAAATTATTTTAGATTCATTTGTGAAACATCTGTCATGTTGTTTTTAATCAACATACAGAATACAGCATTTTATAATGCAACATTTTTTTATGCTTTCATGCGCATTTTCAATCTCAATGCACACCTTGATCGTATTGTATTCATCGTAATATCTTCAGGTTAGATAATTTACAAAAACATGGAATTACATTTGACGAGGCAAGTACCGTTTTTTCAGACCCTCTTTCGTTGACAATTCATGACCCGCTTCATTCAGAAAATGAAGAACGATTTATCATAATTGGATTCTCCCATAAGAATCGTATTTTAATTGTCGTTCATACAGAACGAGATGATAATATTCGAATAATCAGCGCCAGAAAGACGACCCAAAATGAAAGGTCATATTATGAAAGTAATGCCTAATGATCCCGACATGTTAGAAGAATATGATTTCAGCAAAGGCGTAAGAGGAAAATATGCAAAGATACGCAGAGGGAACAAACGTTATTGTTATTGATCCCGATGTGGCTCAGTATTTCCCTGATCATGACTCTGTTAATGAGGCCTTGCGCTCTCTCCTTCCAATAGTAAAAAGGCATGCTAAAAAAATCGCCGAACAAGGCGCTTAACCTGAACAAAAGGGCACACGGTTTCAGGGTATTGGCAAGCTTGGTTATGCAAAGGATAGTAATTATGAATAGGTCACAAATGGACGAACTGATGCAGCTTCTCCAGAAATATGAACTGTCAATAGCTACCTTGTATGAAACTTTTGCTGACGTTTTCACAGGAAGAGTTCTTCCAGACAGTTGACGGTATCGATATTCACACAGGCGAACAAATCGCTGGAGGCAGCGGCGGACAAGCCGCCGCACCTCAGCTCTGACGTTGTGCGAAAGATGATTCGAGGATCTTGGCATGGATAAATAAAAATGATAGGCTTCGATTATGGGCAAACTGGAAAAGCTGTACGAGCACATTTTGCTGCGCAGATCAGACGCGAACGTCCCGTTCGCAACGTTATGTACCTTGCTCAAGCGGCTTGGGTTTGATGAGCGTATCAAAGGCGATCACCACATTTTCACCAAGGATGGCGTTGAGGAGATTCTCAATCTTCAACCCAAAGAGGGTAAGGGGAAGCCGTACCAGGTTAAACAAGTCAGGAATATGATCTTGAAATATCATATTCGTATTGGAGAATGACGATGGATAAAAAATACGAAATTATCATTTTTTGGAGTTCTGAGGACGATGCTTACGTAGCCGAGGTTCCTGAACTTCCCGGCTGCATGGCCGACGGCAAGACCTATCAGGAGGCTCTCAGCAACGCGGAGCAAATTATCGAGGAGTGGATTGAAACTGCCAATAAACTCGGCAGACCCATCCCTCAGCCGAAAGGCCGTCTTGCGTATGCCTGATCAGCGGTGGTTATTCGTGTCGAGCAGGGCAAAGGCAAAAAGGACCGCTATACGATTCTTTCACAGCGGTTGTTAAAAGAGCTGCGTGTCTACTATAAGGCATGCCGTCCAGAGAACTGGCTGTTTCCCGCAAAAAAGTCGATACGGCACATATCAATATCCTCAGTTCAACGCATTTATAATAAGGCCAAGAAAAAAGCGGGCATTACAAAAGGAAAAGTGGCTTGAAGCGCGAAAAGCGGAACTTTTGCCGGTGCCATATTTTCATACAGTCTTTACCCTGCCCCACGAGCTTAATCCTGTCATATTGTGCAACAAGAAGGTGATGCTGCGGATTTTATTCAAGACTGTATCAGAGACCCTGCTTGAGTTTGGCGCAAACCCGGCAAACGAGCTTGACGGCAAACTGGGCTTTATTTCGATTCTGCATACCTGGGACCGGTTGCTCAATGATCATTTTCACCTGCATTGTCTGGTTCCGGGCGGTGCCCTTGCCGATGACAGGAATCAATGGATCGGGTGCCAAAGTGACTACCTTTTTCCGATACAGGCTTTGTCACCGGTGTTTAGGGGAAAATTTATCTATTATCTAAAGAAAGCCTATCAAAATAATGAGTTGATTTTCCCTGGAAGCACTGAATCCGTTGGAACTGCCGGCGGGTTCGGGGCGCTGGTGAATAGCTGTTACGCCTGTGATTGGGTGGTAGATATCAGAGACCCCATTGAACAGCCGGAGTATGTGCTCGAATATCTGGCGCGCTATACCCACAGGGTGGCCATTGCCAACAATCGCATCCTGTCCCTTGAAGACGGAAACGTAACCTTGGCGTATAAAGATCGGGACAGCGGACAGACAAAACAGACAACCATAGATGCCGTCGAGTTTATACGCCGCTTTTTGCTGCATGTGTTGCCCAAAGGCTTTATGCGGATCAGGCATTACGGGCTGTTTGCAAACCGGTGCAAACGTGAAAATGTCCGAAGATGCCGGGAACTGCTCGGCCTTTCACAAAAACTGCCGGAAGCCGTCAAGCGGTCGGTGCAGGAGATGATGCTGCAACTCACCGGAAAGGATATTACGCTTTGCCCCTGCTGCGGAAAAGGGACCATGCGTTCGGTTGGCTTGATACCAAAAGGCTCCGGCCCCAGTGATTTGAAATCCTACATCCACCGGGGCAGTGATCTTAAGGCTGATTTTGGCTGTCGTTCAGCTATCGTAATCACCCGGTCAGCCTTTTTATCACCGACAACTGGTTGTCAGGATGATGAGGCTTTTTAGTTTTATTATTTCTCTAAAAAGCAACCCGAGAGGTGCGCCCAAACTTGGCGATGGTTGGCCTGAAGCTGCTGTAAAAAGCTTTATTTGAAATAGATTTGGGTATCCAGATGTCTTTTTTCGCTAATATGAACCAAATCTAAGGTCGACGAGAGTTGTAAACCGCGGAAATTTATAAATCCTGATACAAAATCATACCTTTACAATCCCCATAAATATTGGTATAGCAACTTGAACCCGCATAAGCGGCTCAGTCCAACATGGTTTTATCC
>JBARSG010000493.1:0-1804 GCA_049644625.1 Desulfobacterales bacterium
GTTTTGGGGGTAACCGCCGACCAGTTCACCGTTTTAGGATCGATCTCCTTGGTTTCGGCACCCCAGCCCTGAAAAACCCTTATGTTTTGCTTTGCAAAGTATTCCGGATCTTTGCGAATCAACGGCAGTTTGTCTTTTACGGCAATCGTGGGCGGAACCTGCCAGGACGGATTTAGGACCAGATAGGTGATTTTATCGCTGAATATCGGAGTGCGGCGATATCCTTTGCCAACGATGATTTTCATCTCCAGGACCGGCTGCTCGTTTTCCATTACCTGGAGTTTGAAGTCGGCGATGTTGACGATAATGTGACGTGGCCCGAGATCTTGCGGCAACCAGCGCCAGCGCTCCATATTCAGTTGGATTTGGTCCACACGGTCTGCAGCCGAAACATTCAGCGCCGCCAGCGTGGCCGGGCCGACCCTGCCGTCTGCTTCCAGTCCATACTGCTGTTGGAAATCGCGCACGGCCTGCTCTATAACTTCATCAAAAAAAACGCTGCCGGCATTTTCCCCTGTCGCGTTTGCCTGTTCGGCCTTCAGACGTTGCCAAAGCAGTGCCACCGCCGGTCCGCTGTCGCCTTTTTGAAGTTTCGCCCCTGTCGGAACCTTGGGCCATCCGCCCCGTGCGGTGATGGTCCGAAAGTGTGCCAGTGCCCGACGCAAGGTCGCGTAGCCGCTCTGGGAAGGGGCCAGCTCAATCAAGGTTTCCCTGATGCGATTTGCAGTTAGGGCGTGTTCCAACACCATTGACAGGTCGGTACCCCGGCGATTGGCAAACCATTCCGGATCGATGGTTTCCGGGTTGATACAACCGGATAACAGATGCGATGCATACAACAGAAAAGCGTCGGTGAGCAGCAGTTCCAGATCCACCAGTTGCCGGGGATTAACGGAAGGTTGGCGCCATTTGAAATATTTTTTTTCCGGCAGTATTCCGGCAATTTCATCCAAATGGTAATCTTCGGGGCGCAGACCTTCCTGATCGGCCCGGCGTATAGCGTCTATCAACTGTTTTACATGGGGCCTCGAATCGTCGTTGTCCATCCAAGCCGGCTGAAACATGCGCCGTTCGTAAAACAGCGGCAGGGCCTTAACGGAATATACCTTTGAGCTTCCTACGGTTATATTTCGATGAACTCCGGCGGCTTCAATCCGGTTGCGCAACATTTCCTGAAGCTGCGATTTCAGCGGCCGAGAAAAATCCGAAGGACTATTCCACCGGCAGCAGCAAAGCATCCACGTAATGATGAAAATATTGAGAAACCGTTTTAACATCGCTAACTTCCTTTTGTTGCGGATTTTGGTTGTTCGCAGCGCCTTCGGCTCGCGAGAACCGCCTACTATCCGCCCATGTTCCGTATTAATCCTCTACCGACCAATTCCGGCCTGCGGCCCTGGTCCATACCTTTTTTAACGTATCGCAAATAATTCTTTCTTGAATTTCCGGAACTGCCGAAAAAAGACAACACGTACTTGATGTTTTGCCATTTCCCCTTAACTTTACCCTATGGTTACATAAACAACACATCAGATTATACGTTAAACGGCTTGGACAAAGGCTTTGCATTGATTGGTGTAACAATCATAAGATCCAACCGTTGGTGGCGTCCAATGAAAACACCTTTTTTGCTATGTTGTTTACCTTTCAGGAAAGCCGATGATACCGCATCTCTTTCGTTATCAAGGCCTTGCGGTAGACCACTACAGCTGCAGCTTTTGCCTTGGACCCCTGCGGTATCCTCGACTTTTGGAACGTTAGGGTTTACCGACAAGCGCCGAGGGACCCGGTCAAGGATTTCGGT
>JBARSG010000494.1:0-3205 GCA_049644625.1 Desulfobacterales bacterium
TTCCCGAAGGAACCGTTTACGGCAAGGTACAGGAAAAGCTTAAACGATATCTGGAACAATCATTTAAGCTGAAAAAACAATTTGAAGACGAAGACGAAGCAACCGTATAACCTTTTTGGATTTAGAACTGAGGATCATGAATATCATCACAACATCCATAGAAGGCGTCCTTGTGATTGAGCCCGAAGTATTTGAAGACCGCCGCGGCTTTTTCATGGAGACATACCACCGGAACAGATACATGACATCCGGAATTAACAAGGTGTTTGTTCAAGACAACCTTTCTTATTCCGTGCACGGCACCGTCAGAGGACTCCACTACCAGATCAGAAATCCCCAGGCCAAGCTGGTACAGGTAATAACCGGAGAGATATTTGATGTGGCGGTCGACATCCGTCCGAATTCTCCCACCTTCGGCAAATGGACGGGTTCCCATCTTTCGGATCGAAACCGGCGCCAGTTATTTATTCCCCAAGGATTTGCCCACGGCTTCTGTGTGCTGAGCGAAATCGCCTATTTTTTATACAAATGCTCGGATTTTTTTGCGCCTGATGATGAAGGAGGAATCCTCTGGTCCGATCCTGACATCGGTATTGACTGGCCGGTTGAAAATCCGATCATTTCTGAAAAGGACAAACAGTATCCATGTCTGGCCGAAATTGGCCCTGATAAGCTTCCTGTTGTACAAAAACCAACTAACTGCGGATGATATCGGCCGCGTCTTCAAATTTTTTGCTGATCATAAGCGTCATCTCTGCCGCATCCTCAAGTAACGATCCCGCTTTATCCATATTTTTCTCCTTTGCTTTTTTTGCCCAATCCCTGTATGTTTCAGCGTGATCATCATTATGCTTTATCCAGTGTTCAAGCAATTTGATCATTTTTTCATCAAATGATAACGTACTCTCAATTTCATGGTCATGGTCATGATGGTGGTGATGATGATGTGTCATTTGAATTCTCCTTAAATGAACGTTTCGAAAACAAATTACGAAGTCTGTATTTACAGTTATGGGCCGTAACAGTCAACACATTAATAAAAAGAAAGTCGCCATGTTACTCTTTCTTGCGGGTGGTGTTTTTTCCGGAATTTTGGCCGGGGCTTTTCTTGCCCTTACCCATGATCTTCCCCAGATCCTCAGCCTTGAAACATTTAGACCGTCTTCTGTTACACGAATTTACTCAGCGGACAACGTGCTCCTGGCAGAACTTTTTGTGGAAAAAAGGGATCCGGTTCCGCTCAAAACCATACCCGATGATCTTAAAAAAGCGCTAATCGCCACTGAGGACAGAAAATTTTACCAGCATAGCGGTATCGACCTGAAAGGAATTCTCAGAGCCGTGATCAGTGATATCCGGGCCGGAGAATTTGTTGAAGGCGCCAGCACCATTACCCAGCAGCTTGCCAAAACCCTTTTTCTCACATCCCGTAAAACATTGTTGCGCAAGCTCAAGGAAGCATTTCTGGCCTTTCAGCTGGAGCGACGGTACACAAAGGATGAAATTCTGGAACTGTATCTTAACCAGGTATATTTTGGAAGCGGCGCCTATGGTGTGGAATCGGCCGCAAGGATATTTTTCGGTAAACCTGCAAAAGACCTGGAACTTGCCGAATGCGCCCTGATTGCAGGCCTTCCCAAAGCACCGTCACGATATTCCCCTCTGATTGACAAAGATCTTGCGATAAAACGGAGAAATATCGTCTTAAAACAGATGAAAGATACCGGTATCATATCAGAAACAGCCTTTACTAAAGCAAAAGAAGAACGGATTTATCCCAGGAAACAAAACAATAATCCGGTCAAAGCGCCATACTTTGTGGACTATATTAAAAATTTTCTTGAAAAAACCTTAGGGTCATCAAGACTCTATAAAGGAGGGTTGACCGTTTATACAACACTGGATTTTAATCTGCAAAAGGCGGCGGAACATGCCGTGGCAAACGGGCTTTTAGCCCTTGAAAACAGGATGAGAACGCAGAAAATAAAAAATCCGGCGCCTGAATGTGCCCTGGTCTCTTTGGATGTGCAATCCGGTGGAATACTTGCCATGATCGGCGGCAAGGATTTTTACAAAACTCCTTTTAACCGGGCAACCAGCGCCAGAAGGCAGCCCGGATCCGCATTCAAGCCGATTGTCTATGCCTATGCCATTGAACATGATTTTCCTCAGAGTAAAATTATTCTCGATGCACCGGTATCCTTTAAAATTGCAACCCGGCGAAACCACTGGAGGCCGGAAAACTTTTCAGGAGACTACAAGGGTGAGATCACGCTCAGAATGGCGTTAAGCCTTTCGGAAAACATACCCGCGATCAGATTAATCGAAATGCTGGGCCCTTCATCGGTAGCCAGGTTTGGATACACTCTCGGCATCGAATCGACCCTCTATCCGAATCTTTCCCTTGCCCTCGGCACATCGGAAGTAACGCTTATCAATTTAACGGCGGCCTATGCGGTTTTTCCCAACAAAGGAGAGTTGATCAAACCTTACGGCGTCATGGAAGTCGTTGATCAAAGCGGGCGGCTTGTATTTCGTGTAAAACCCCTAAAAAAAGTGGCCATGTCACGAGCAGGCGCAGCCATCATGACAGATATGCTCAAAGGGGTAATCCAGGAAGGCACGGGAAAGAAAGCACGGGTAATTAGCCGTCCGGTTGCCGGGAAAACAGGTACTACCAACGGATATAAAGACGCACTTTTTATTGGTTTCTCACCATCTATTGCAACCGGAGTATGGGTGGGACAAGATGTTTTTGTTACAATCGGGAAACGGGAAACCGGTGCCAAAGCAGCGCTCCCCATATGGATCGAATTCATGACCAAAGCACTTGATAGAAAACCGTTTCAATACTTTGACATGCCGGATGACCTGGTTAAGGTACCCATGGATCCCTTTACCGGCCTGCTTGCATCTGACAATTCACCCGGGGCGGTCACAGCTCTTTTTAAAAAAGGAACAGAACCCAAAAGATTTCACTGAAAATCAAGATACCTTTTATTGACTTACGGAACATTGTAAAATAAAAAGAATTTCATAAAAAGGACATCGGGAAAATAAGGACAATCATGATTCGAAAAGCCAAAATAAAGGATATTAAAGCCATTCACGGGCTTCTCCAGGAATACGGCAAAAAGGGAGAGCTTCTGCCGCGCCCTCTAAGTGTCTTATACGACCATGTCAGGGATTTCTCGGTTTACGTGGA
>JBARSG010000495.1:0-2450 GCA_049644625.1 Desulfobacterales bacterium
AAACATATCTTATTCATATATTCAAATCAATAAAAAACCTTGACATTATATTTATATAAATATATGAATAAATGAAGCATCAATAACAAACCCAAAATCACAGTAAACAGCAATAATTCAGCCATAGTTCAATATACACTTTTTCATTTAAACGAGAAGTTCAAAGCATAGTTGTTTAGCCAAGGGCACCTGTGGTCTATGTTTTTGGAGTTCAACTTCTGTTCTATGTTCTTGAAAAGTGGGGCAACTACTTCCTGATTTTGAAAGCCATAGATGTCAACCTGGAGTTTATCCTTTTTGATTTGCACCTTTCCTTGGACGCCCTGTATGAAATGTCGATAGATGGACTCCGGTTTCATCGTGCAGAAGGGACTCGGAAGGTTTTTTCTGAAGTTATCAATCAGATGAAATGAGACCATTTTGAGTGTTAAAGCCGTCTGAATGGCATTGAGTTCAAGGGAAGGCAATTGATCAAGGCCCAAGAAAACGTTTTCATTAAAAAAGTTTTCGATTCTCCAACGTTTTCGATAGTATTCCATAGCACGGGCAGCCCGAAAATATTTCTTGTTGGTGATCAAGGCGAAGAGTGTTCCATCGCTATTACGCTTGACAAACAATCTCATTTTTCCCGTAAAGCCATCCAGATCGGTAACCAGCTTTGCAATTGGTTGGTTTTCATATTGATATTTGAATTCATCAAAGGGAATGGCCTCCATTTCTCTGATCCGCTTGGGAGTGCGCTTTAATGGGAGAAGAACCTGGATGCCATGAATTTTGTCGAGTTGATCTAGCAGGCTTCCGATGAACCACTCTTTGTCGACAACACTGAGGAAAGGACCACCGAGAATCTCTTTATTCGCTTCAACTAAATGCGGAGTAATTTGAGCGACAGTTGCGCCTGAGTAGGCAACTTTGGCAAAAAGTGGCTTTTTACTGGCCTGATCCTGTGTATAGAATGTACGAATCGCTTTACCGTAAGTCTTATCCTTAGAAAGATAAGAGGCCTTCATCTCTTTTCGGGAAAACAGCTTTATAGAATGCCCATCCATATTAAGTACATTGCCGTTGACATAGTATAGATGTCGCAGTTGTTTGCTCATATGTTTTTGAAAGTTTTCCGAACGTTCTATGGTGCTTTCGATAAGAAAACGATATTCTGTGGACACAGAACAGATGAAAGGTAATCCTGACAAGGCGCCAAAGTCCACCTGGCTGACCGGATCAACGGAACGGATACCTTTAACATAGCCAAAAAGAGGTTCCCAGATAAGCTGTAAGGCTACTTTTTCAGTAGGAATGCCTGTTGTTTTGTGTGTGCTCAACTCACCCAATGACTTGTAAAGATCAAGTTCCATAAGGTAAGGGATGAAAAAGAAACCCCCGGCATGAGTAGTCGTAAAACCTTTTCTGAGAAGTCCCTCAAGGTTTGTCTGTATAGACTGTCGGGTAACTTCAATGTGTTTGGGCTTCAAGGAGGCATCAAGAACCTCGATGGTCTCCGGGGTGAGCAAAGCTCGGGAGCGTTCTTTTACTTTGTTTGAAGCGATTTTTTTTTGCTGATTCCGTAATCGTTTAAAATTTGAGCTACTAAGCGTGATTTGACAGTAAAGCCTTCTTGATTCAAGATGCGTGTTATTTCGTACATGTTCTTTTCCGTGGTCAGACGTAATTGAATGATACGTTTTTCTAATTCGGAAGTCCGTTTTGGGGCTCTTTTGGGGCCGGTTTTCTTGGGCAATAAGGCTTCGACATTGTTTTGAAGAATGAATCGGCGGATATCGTAGTAAGATTTTCTGGTTTTGTAGTTGAATAATTTGCAAATTTCTTCGATGGTCAGATCGCTGAGTTCTGCTAAAGTGAACATTTGAATTTTCTTTTGAACTACATGATCTTTGGAAAAAATCAGGGCTCTTCCAGATTCTGATTTGAGGATCAAAACGCCGTCTTTGAGTTGGACATCCAGGTCTAGAGCGATTTTCATGGTACCCTCCTTTGGATAAAAGATTTTCCAGGATGATACCATAAAAAGGGAGAGATGTATACTTAATTAATGCACTATCCATAAATTTTATTGGTGGATAGACATGAAGCAGTTTTAGAGCGGAAGATTTAGAATGCAACAGATAACGATCCATCATATTGATATTATTTTATATATATTTAATAGTAGTCTTTTTCCTTCACTTGAATAGATAGTTGTAGATGATCATAATTATTTTAAAGAAATATAGGAGTGCATATATTTATTATACATTTATTTGGTCTTAACATGGCTAACAGTTTGAAAATATTAATTTTAGCCTTTTGATTATGTATATCAATAAGCTGATGAACTATTACTGTGTTATAATATCAAAGGCGATCCGGAGGCTTCCATCCGCTGCCTTATTGAGAGCTCGCAATAGTTAAGGATACCATGTGCAAGCCTCCGACTCGTGCAAAATTCAGGA
>JBARSG010000496.1:0-3956 GCA_049644625.1 Desulfobacterales bacterium
GATTTTGCATCCAGGAAGTTGAACCGTGTCGCCGATTTCAGGCACTCGATCAAGGTGCTTGTAAATGAGCCCTGCCAGTGTTTTATAATCTCCGATAGGGAAAGAAAGCTTGATCATCTTTTCGAGATCTTCCAGATAGATGCTCGGATCAATCATAATTTTTTCTTCTTTTCCCTTTGTTTTTATAACCTGGGGGGCTGCTGATAACTCGTCTTCGTATTCGCCCACGACTTCCTCTAAGATGTCCTCCAGCGTAACGAGCCCGGCAGTACCGCCAAACTCATCGATAACGATCGCCATTTGTTGTCTATGGGCTTTGAAGTCTGCGAGCAGAGATCTGAGAGATTTGGTTTCTGGAACCACATAAGGGGGCAGCATAATTTCGCTGATCGGAAGCTCAATATTTTGGGCCATCTCCTTATGACCAACATTGTTTAACACTTCTTTGATAGAAAGGATACCTACGATATTGTCGATATGGGTATCATATACCGGATAACGATGGTGTCTTTCATGTTGGAAGATCTCAAGAAACTCCTTGATCGTCATATCTTTTTGAAGGCTGACGATTTTTGTACGCGGGATCATGATTTCGCCGGCAGAATGTTCTTCGAGGTCGAAAACGGCCTGTATCATCGCCGTCTCCTCCGGTTCTAAGATGCCTTCAGATTCACTTGCAACCAAGATAGAGCGCAGTTCATCTTCCGATATTGATAAATGCCCGCTGATCGGGCTGGCCAAGTCCTTTTGTCCCAACAACCTCAAAAGACCGTTTGAAGCATAGTTCAGCAACCAGATGACTGAGGAGAGCAAGCGGTAGAGACGGTTGATTGTTCGCGCTACAGAAAGGCTGGTTCTCACCGGCTTGTGGAAGGCATAGACTTTCGGTGCCAACTCTCCTCCGACGATATGTAACGCCGAAATGAAAATGAAGGCAATTATTTGGGCAGAAGTTTGTGCGACATAATGGGCGCTGGGGCGAGGGACAATTGCCGAAAGATGTGAAACAACAAAATTTATCAATGGATTTAGTACGGTGGTAATCGTAGAAATTCCGATAGCCCCAAGGGCTAACGACATTAGCGTGATACCAATTTGGGTTACAGAATAAAAGCGCTCTGGTTCGGTGTGTAGAATCTGCACGATCTTTGCGGCCGAATCTCCATGTTCGGCGAGGTGATGAATACGACTGCGCCGCGCTGAAGTGAGTGCGATTTCCGAGCCCACAAAAAATGCATTCCCCATAATGAGCAGGAATATCCCAAATAGCTTTATAAAAATAAAAGAATCCATCTCTATCTCCCGTTTGTCCAATGAGACTTCATGTCTTTTTCAATAATCAAAATATCTTTGAAATATCTTTGAGTTAATTTAACTACCATCCACTTCCCTTATTTTCAAGATTTAAATCCAGCATGAAAAGTTTCTATTGACCCTCTGTTCCGATTTTAGTATTTTAAAAAATTATAGAAAAAAGTAAATCTCGCCGCCCTAACGACTGAGGCTTTCCAGAAAGGATTTTAAGCTTTAATTATATTGCTTCCCTCAACCCGGTCTACTGAGTTACGGTTTTCTGTTCTTTCCCGCAGAAGCCGGATCGGCCAAGCAGTTGCGTCTCCAGATCCGAAAAACCGATACCGACACGGTGCATGTACTGAAAATGAATTTTTAACTTTAACCTATCAAAAGTGCTAAATCCTGCATGTCTTTATCGGATTAACAAACTTGATATCTGAAAGGAGGATACAAGATGAAAAAACGTATGTTGCATCTATTTATTTTACCACTAATCGTTTTATCGTTTCTGGCATGTTCAAAAACAGTGGAGCAAAAGTTTAAAGCCGAAGTTAAAGAAATCGGTCGAGACGTTGAAGGAAAAATGGAGCAATTGAGCAGCAGCAAATTGAAAGCCATAAATACAGCCGGTGAAGCCGGCAAAACCAAAATAAAAGAGATACAGGCCGAAGCAGATCGAAAAATTAGAGAAGTGATCGAAACTATTAAAAAAGAAATGAACAAGTTCGATACAGAGGTCAAAAAGGAGATCGAAACAATTCACACGGAAGCCAAGGAAAAAATTGTCATGATGAAAGAGTCCACAAAAGAAAAGGTTACCGGCGAAACGCAAATAGTGCAGGAAAAAATTAAAAAGATTGAAGCAAGTGCAGCCAAGACATTAGAAAAAATTGAAAACTTAGCCAAAAATAAAACTAAACAGCTAACGACATCCACTGTAAAATGGGTGAGCGATCTGAACAAATCGACCGAATAGGAGTATTGCACCGAACTCGAATTTTTTCATTTAGAATTTTTCTTAAAATATAAAAAATATTGATTTACTATAAAAGCATCTGCCCTTTCCTTACGAACTTTTATACACGAGTTCACACGCTTTAAGATATGATTATCCATGGAGTGGTTTTACAATTAAATTTCCTCAGGCCCTAAATTATATGAGTATGTCGGTTTGAGTTAAAGTTTTGCTAGGATTCAACAACTTTGATGAAAGAATAACCTTGGCACTTCGATTAATAGAAATGATTCTTCCCGGCGAGGATGAAAAAATGTTTCAGGAGGTCATTAAGGACTTCAAACTGAAACATTTCTGGTATGAACCCGGTTCCGAAAATTTGTTCCTGATCAAGATACTTTTACAGGCGGAGGAAACCGAAGCTCTGCTTGATTCACTGGAAAAGAGGGTTTCGACCTAAAAAGGGCTTAGGGCCGTTATCCTGCCGGTCGAAGCTTCGGTGATTCATAAAAAGGAAATTATTTTCTTGCTATCACACTCTTTCATAGGTTTCGGTCAACTCTAAAATCCGGGAGATCAACGTTTGGGTTATGAGTTGGGGGGGTAATCGCCATTGCCAATTGCCTTTGCGTGTTGCCGGTTGATTCATCCTTGCGTTCGAGTCCAACCCTAAAACATCCTGCATTGGAATAATCACAGTATTTGCGGCAGACATCATCAGGAGACGAATCATTTCCCAATGGAGCTGATCTTCATCATATTGTCCGCCGATATACTGTCGGAGTTTGTTCTTCATATCGGCTGTTGCTTCATTCTCATACCATCCTCGCAGGGTGTTATTGTCGTGGGTTCCGGTATATGCCACACAGCTTTTCACATAATTATGAGGCAGAAAAACACTTGATGGAAAATTTTCTCCAAAGGCAAACATAAGCACTTTCATTCCGGGAAATTCAAAATAATTTAACACTTCCCTTACATCAGGTGTAATAAACCCTAGATCTTCTGCAATAACAGGCAAACAAGAAAAACGCTTGAACAGGGTATCGAAAAAACTGTAAGCGGAAGCTTTTATCCATTGTCCATTTTCAGCTGTTTTTTCGTCAACCGGTACTTCCCAGTATTTCACAAACCCACGAAAATGATCTAATCTAACATAATCGAAAAGATTTAGGTTGTGGCGTATTCGCTGAATCCACCAACTATAGTCCTTCTGCCGCAACACCTCCCAGTTATATACAGGATTTCCCCAGAGCTGGCCGGTCTTACTGAAATAATCAGGAGGTACTCCTGCGACCACCGATAGTCGTTTATCCGCATCCAGCTTGAACAAGTCGTGGTGAACCCACACATCAGCGCTGTCGTAAGTAACATAAATCGGAATATCACCGATAAATTTTATACCTTTCTCATTACAATACGTTTTTAGTGCAAACCACTGCTTGCAGAATACATACTGTCGAAATTTTTCTTGCTCGACCCGGTCAAGCAATTCCAGGCCGACAAGACGGAGCGCCTCCGGATTTCTATCTTTGAATTCCCGAGGCCATTGTGACCATTCACTTGTTTCAAAGTGAGATTTCAATGCGACAAAGAGCGCAAAATCATCAAGCCAGCATGAATTCTGTCGGCAGAAGCGTTCATAATCACCTAATTTTTTTTTTGCCTTGAATCGTTCATAAGCAATGCTCAAACAATTTTCTTT
>JBARSG010000497.1:0-9294 GCA_049644625.1 Desulfobacterales bacterium
AGGGAATCGTGACGGGGAAAGCAAACTCACAACCGGCACGTGGAAAACCTATAGAGGGACAGGAAAGCTGGATAACATTAAGGGCAATGGTACATTCAAGGTCTCATCAGGAGACGTCCCGGGCGAATTCATTCTCGAAATGGAAGGCAAATATGAGCTTTAATTGAGCCGAGTTCGGGGATTGTTATGAAACAACTAAAGCCGGGTTATTTTCCGGCTTTTTTTATCGCCCTGTGCTCAACGGCAAGCTTAATATAGTGTTCTGCGGTTTTCTTACGTTTTCCCATTTCGGCTTCTGAAAGTTCCTTTTTTATTGAAGCCGGTGTACCGGCTACAAGATGATAAGGCCCGACAACCTGCCCATGCTTAATCACAGAGCCGGCAGCAACAACAGAGCCGGTCTTTATAAATGCGTGACTCAGTATAACGGAATTAATACCGATAAGACAGTAGTCTTCTATAATACAGCCGTGAACAACGGCATTATGTCCTACGGTTACATAGTCTCCGATAATTGCGGGTCTATCAAAATCCGTATGTACCGTGCAGTTGTCCTGAATATTAGTGCTTTTTCCCACTATTATAGGGGCCATGTCCCCCCTTAAGACAGTCCCGTACCAGATACTGGCGTTGTCTTTTATTTCCACATCCCCGATAACCATTGCTGTCGGCGCAATAAAAACATTTTTACCGATTTTTGGTCTGTGACCTTTATATTCAAGTATCATGATCTTATCACTTTTCTGGCTGGTTACAAATTCATTATATTTTAAAGCTCTCAGACACTCCGGCATACTGTTTTCGCAGCTTTGGTTTTTCTATTTTGCCGGTCGGGTTACGCGGGACATCACCGAAAATAATTCTGCGGGGTCTTTTGTACCTGGGAAGTGCCTGACAAAATTCGTCGATTTCTTCCTTTGTGAGTTCCTGTCCGGGTTTTACCTGGACCACGGCGGTGGCGATTTCACCCAGGCGGAGGCTTGAAAGACCAATGACCGCCACATCGTGAATTTTTGGATGAGCCTGTAGAAAGTCTTCGATCTCCACAGGATAAATGTTTTCTCCCCCGGTTATGATCACATCTTTTTTTCGGTCCACCAGCCAGATAAAACCCTCTTGGTCCTGCCGGGCCACGTCGCCGGTCAACAGCCATCCGTCCACTAAAACCTCCCGGGTAGCCTCCGGATTTCTGTAGTACTCCTTCATAACACCGGGCCCCTTGACCATTAACTCGCCGGGCTCTCCCTGAACCACTGGATTCAACATGTTGTCTACAATCCTGATCTCCCAGTCAAAACCGGGCAAGCCTATGGACCCGACCTTGTGCATGTTTTCTATCCCCAGATGGACACATCCGGGTCCGGTACATTCGGTCAGACCATAATTGGTATCGTACTGGTGATGGGGGAAAACTTTTTTCCATTCCTTAATCAGACTGGGAGGTACGGGCTGGGCGCCGATGTGCATCAGCCGCCACTGATCCAGATTGTAATCTTTGAGCTTCATTTCTCCGCTCTGGATCGCAAAAAGGATATCCAGCGCCCAGGGAACCAGAAGCCAGACTACCGTTACATGTTCTTCGGAAACGGCCTCCATGATCCACTTGGGTTCAATCCCTTTAAGGATAACGCTCCGGGCGCCCACAATGAAATTACCGAACCAGTGCATTTTGGCTCCGGTGTGATATAAGGGAGGGATACAAAGGAAATTGTCCCGGTGGGTCTGATGGTGATGCAGATTTTCCACAAAGCAGGCAAATTCGAGATTTCTATGAGTCAAAAGTGTTGCCTTGGGTGTGCCTGTGGTGCCGGAAGTAAAGTAAAGGGCAGCCTCATCTGTAATCTTTATTGTAACTTCAGGATCAATAGGGGGTTGATCTGAAATAATTTCTTGATATAACTTAGCATAGTCAGGCCTGAGTTCCTCCGGACCCAAAAAAATATAGGTTTCTACGAATCTATCTAAGTCCTCTTTTATGGAATTAATACGCTCAATAAATTCTTGGCCAAAGATAAAGGCCTTTGCCTCGGCGGTTTCGGCACAGCGCCGAATCGTCTTTGCCACAAATCGAAAATTAAGAGGAACCGCCCAGGCGCCCGTACGAAGTATCCCAAAATAGAGAGGAAGCCATTGGATACAATTGGTCATTAAATGGACCACCCGGTCGCCTTTTGTAATTCCCCTGGATATCAGAGCCTGGGCCACCTGATTGGCCTGATTGTCAAACTCTTTCCAGGTGATCTCCTTACGACGGTTTTTTGCCGGCTCCCTTTCTATAAGTGCTGTTTCAGAGCCGTACATACGTGCATTTCGTGATAGTATCTCAGTAATCAGCATAAGCATTCCTTTCAAAATGCGAAATTTCATAATGTGGATATCAAAACGGCGTTAAATGGTCAAGGCGCACAAAAAAATTGAACCCTGCGGTTAATAGGGAATCGGTTCGAATTTTCCAGTCCCGGCAAAAAACCACGTGAATAATTGACCGGCTTAACTTTCTATGTTAAAAGTTGATGAGTTTCGTATAATGTTGCAAAAGTCGAGGGTGCTGCACCAGCCCTGTTTTTTATACAACGTTGGTGTATCAAAAGGAGTCGTATAATGCATTTTTTAGTGGTAGGTCCCGGAGCCATGGGATGTTTGTTCGCCGCTCGATTAAAGAAAGCGGGTTATGAGGTAACGCTTCTGGATTATTTACCGGAAAGAGCCCGGCAGATAAACAACCAGGGAATTGTTGTCCAAGGGGTTACCGGCGAATATACTGTAAAGGTACCCGCTGTAGCGGACAGGATTTCCATACAGCCTGACTTTGTCCTAATTTGTGTTAAATCTTATAAAACAAAAGAAGCGGCGGAGAACATCAAGTCCTGGCTTTGGCCCGAAGCGTTCGTGGTTACCTTGCAAAACGGGGTGGGAAACCTCGAGATATTGGAGGAAATATTCGGGAAGAAAAAGGTATTCGGCGGTATTACGGCGCAAGGGTCCACCCTTTTAGGACCGGGGAACATAAGACATGCCGGACAGGGAGAGACAATTATCGGGCCTGAAGAAGATCCCGACAGCCCTTTAGAAAGAATTGTTTCTGCGTTTAACACGGCAGGTTTTAAAACCCGATCCATAAAAAATGTGGTTGATCTTATCTGGGGGAAACTGATTATTAATGTGGGTATCAATGTGCTCAGCGCGATTACACGGCTTAAAAACGGGCGTCTGGCCGAGTTAAACGGAACTCGCTTGATCATGGAAAATGCGGTTAAAGAGGCGGTTGCGGTCGCTGCCGCTAAAAACATACGGCTTCCTTATCCTGATCCTTTAGCCCGGGTCATGGAGGTCTGCAGGGATACGGCGGAAAACATCGCTTCCATGCTTCAGGATGTTTTAAGGGAGAGAATGACCGAGGTTGACTTCATAAACGGCGCTATCGTGCGGGAAGGGATTGCACTGGGAATCCCAACTCCCGTAAATCATACCCTGACCTGCCTGGTGAAGACAATCCAGGAAACTTACGATGAAAGAATATAAGTTAAACAATTTAAAAGGTTAACTTGTTCATTGGTTTCTCCCGAATAACTCATGGATAAAATCTGTTCATTAAATTTTATAGTGCTTTTTCATACCAGGATAAAATTGAGATGGGAAGGTTGAAAATACTTGCACAAGGCAGATCTCCACAGGCCAGGGCCCGGTCACGAGGCAAGTTGTTTGAAGCCATGATGGTCCAGGTCCTGCATCACTGTGGGTACAGCGTCGACCGTATCCTGCACGCAGACACTGATGAAATGGAAATCGATATTGCGGGGAAACACAAAGCAACCGGTTCACCACTTTTTGCTGACTGTAAGTTTTATGAAACAGCCATATCCGCTTCCAAGCTTCACGCATTTTACGGCAAGTATATGACGAGATGGCACAAAGACAAACGGTGCCATGGGCTCCTCATCGCCCTTCCCGGCATTGATGGTTCTGCCAGGGAATTTTATCGAGAGCATATTGAGGGAAATCCTCAAGTCACCGCACTTCTTTATGAGGAAGACCAAGTTCTGAAAGCAATTTCAAGGAGTCCGGGAGGCGTGGGTCCGGATACTGCTGCAAAACGTATTCCCCAAAATATGGGAAAACCGGGTAAGTTTTTTCTGCTATACACCGAAAAAGGATTATTCTGGGTTCAGCCGATCATCTCTCCAGGCAAAAGAACCCCCAATCGAATCGCTATATTTAACGACAACGGCATTCCTATATTTGATCGATCCACACTGGGTTATTTGACAAAACTATATCCGGAGCTTGACGATTTTGACAACATCACTGTGGGGGGCACGGCGGTTCTACAGCCGGGTCTGTTTCAAGATGCAGATGAGATTGTCGAGGTCCGGGGAGGTTCCGGATGCTTCGAATATCAATACCCGGTATCTCCGGAGTATTTCGTGGGCAGAAGACCTTTGCTTAATGAACTCGACTCCTTTGCCAAAGAACTCATAAATAAAAAGACGCCCCGTCGCGGTGTTGTGTTTGAAGCCCCTTCAGGATTAGGGAAAAGTTCGGCGGTCCTTGCAAGTGTTAAACATCTGCAAAAAATGGGACACTTTGCGGTTGCCATAGATTCACGCACAGCATCGTCTTCAAGATTCCTTCCTTGTACAATAGACTATATTCTAAAAAAGTTCGGAGACTTCGGCGGGATATTAGCCGAAACGGATTGTCTAAAATCTGCAACAGGGTTTGGCCGTGCGGTAAAAGCAATTTTTGACATCGGGAAACTTCTCGAATCCCATAACAAACTGCTGTTCATTTTTTTTGATCAGTTCGAGAACGTTTTTCTTCTGCCTGATGTGCTGAAACCGATTAAAGATCTGTTTCTAAAAATATGCGAAAAACAGACCCACCTAATTCTTTGTTTCTCTTGGAATGAGGATCTTTTTTTATCGACCCATGCCTTTTCTGATGATCTGATCCAAGCGGTTACAGATAACAGTAAAAACATGATCCTGAATACGTTTTCCAGAGCCGAAATTGATTTACTTTTAAAAAAGCTCAGTAAGGATTTGGATGAAGCCTTAACAAAAGATCTTCAATCTTTCCTCGTCGAATTTTCACAAGGATATCCCTGGCTGCTGAAATTACTTTGCTTTCATGTTAAAGTTGCTCGGGAATTCGGAATCCCACAGATAAATATTGCCGGGAATCTTCTGAGCATTGAAGAACTTTTCCAGCATGACTTACAGAAGCTCTCAAATAAAGAGAGCACCTCATTACTTGAGATTGCCAGATTTGCGCCAATGCGTCTTTCAGAATCGAAACCCATAGTTGAACCTCAAATTGTACAAAATTTAATCAAGCAGAGGGTGATCATAGCCATCGGCAGCACCGTGGACGTTTACGGAAATATTTTTCGCGATTACCTGAACGCAGATGTATTACCCCATTGGGATAATTATATCCTCGGTTCCGGCACCGAAAATGTTATAAAGGCTGTAAAGATCCTTCATGCCGCTGGCGGTACATTGGATGTTTCCGATTTTAATAAACAGACCGGTCTGCCGGAAAAGCTTTTTTACAGGATCGTAAAAGATATGGATTTTCTCGGGCTTGTCAAAATCATAAAAGGCAACGCCTACTTGCAGATTAAACTTCCCTCAACGCCCCGTGACGGTGAGGTTGTATTGCGAAATTATTTGAAAGACAGACTCAAAGCTAACCGTCAGGTCAGGCGGCTCTTGAAAACTCTAAAAGAGAAGAATGCTCTGGCCATAGATAATATTGCCAAACTGCTTGAGACTTGGTGTGCCTATATTTCGGCAACAAAACAAGGTTGGTTGGCGTATGCCCGTATCATGGGGGAATGGATGGATACTGCCGATCTGGCTCTTCTGGACAAAAAAAATCGAAAGCTCATTTGCTTTGATCCTGCAACAGAAATCCGCGAGCGTCACCTTTTGTTACCTAAAAGACAGGGGGCTAAAATCCCGCAGATTCAATACTCCCCTGTTGAAGATATCGCCATCAGGCTTGTTCGAGCCCTTCATGGGGACGGGAGAGTGAATTGGACAGGCCAGAGCAAAAGCACGATCTTTAGAGCCCTTGCAACATTGGAAGATTTGGGTTTCATTGTTAGAAAAACTTCATTGATAAAAGTGCTGCCAAAAGGAGAGGAGTTCGTATCAAATCCGGATAGACGCGCTCTCTTGTTCGCACAAGGTGCGTTGCAATTGACTTCATTTTTAAGCTTTTTAAAAATACTTGAATCCCATCAGGTTAAGGGCAATACGCTTTTAAAGCTTGGTCTCGAACTTGGTGAGAATCTCGGAACAAAGTGGAAGAACAGCACTGCCGAAACCATGGCCAAGATCATGCTGGATTGGGCCCGTCACGCAAAACTTGCACCCGGTGTTTTTACTGAAATTCGAAAAGGGCCGATAACCGGCTGGAAAAAGAAGGAAGATCGTCAGATGAGTCTTTTTTAAGGCATTTAGTAACCGTTCACGGGTTCAGAGGTTCAGAGTTCAGAGGTTCATAAAATTTAGATTCACCACATAAGTCTCAACCGACCCAATATTGCGGAAGGACTCGATTCTGAAACAAACAAGGAGTTGTTCGTTAACCCTGAACCCTGAACCCTGAACGCTTATTGCATTTATGAATGGGGGGATAAATAAAGTTTGATCCTTTTCGACGGGACATATCGTTTGCAACGGCAGGAAGACGCTTCACAGGAAACCGTTGACAAATGCGTCTGCTCCTGGTGGTTGAGAATCATCGATTTTTCAATAGATCGGCCGGAAGTGCGGTACCTCAAACCCTATATTATTATTGCCACACAAACCGGCGAAGGCATCTTCAGAACAACCTGTGCCGAAAGTCTGGGCAAGAGGATATACCGGGATTTTAATCTAAAAATCGATGAGACCTTATGGATAGAGCACTATCCGGACGAACCGGCTCTGTACGTCGCAACTTTTAAACCCAAGTCTTATTTTGGAACTGAGATATTTTATCATATAGACTGGAGGCCCATTATGCCCAACGAGTTCGAAGCCATTAGGACATTTATACCGGGAGCCCAACATATTAAATGTCCATAGAACAGCCATTAAGGGCCTCGGAAAACAGAAATTTTTCCTTGCCTCGAAGAATCAGATAGTGGATACTAAATATCCATATTGGACGATTCCAATCCGTCTTATGGGTAATATGTATCCACTTTCTTTTTGGATCTTGGATTTCGGATCATGGGATTAAAAGAAGATTAAACGGCAAATGGTTAGTCGGCAACTGCTCACAAGTTGGTGGCATAAGATTTGCTTTGACCTAAACAGTTATGGCAAACAAAATTAAAAATAACCGATCCTGGGCAGGAGTTCCGCCCTGGATATTTATGGGTGCGGTCGTGGTTCTGTTTCCGATTTTTGCTTTTATGACTTTTCAGAATATTACCCGCCAAAAAGAAAATAGCTTTCGCCTTTTACTGGAAAAGGGCGCTGCCCTGATACGATCGTTTGAGGCCGGCACCCGGACAGGAATGGGATTTAGTTGGAGCGGAGTCCAGCTTCAGAAACTCCTCACTGAGACGGCCCAGCAACATGATATTGTTTATCTGCTGGTCACCGATACCAACGGTATTATCCTTGCTCATAATAACCCTGCATATATCGGTAAAACTCATGCCAACGGATTGAATCTTAGAAAAATCTTACACAAAGAAACAATAAAGTGGCGCATTGTATCAAATCCTAAGGGTAAGAAAATATTTGAGGTATTCAGCAGGTTTTCACCGGTAGAAAGGGGTTTGAACATGGGGGCTGGCCACTTGATGATGCAACTTTGGTTTCAGCGAGGGATTAATGAAAGATTAGATGTCCCTGCATTCAATCCGATCATTTTTGTGGGTCTGGACATGGCTTCCATTGAAGAGGCCATACAGTCGGATACCAGACATACCGTGATAATGGGTATTATCCTTCTTTTAATCGGGTTTGCCGGAATAACGCTGCTTTTTTTGGCCCAGAGTTATCGCGCGACAAGGATGTCCCTTTCCAGAATAAAGGCCTTTTCCGATAACCTGGTTGAGAATATGCCTATTGGCCTTATCGCCATAGACAACAATCGAAAAGTCACCTCCTTAAATCATGTGGCCGGGGCTATTCTTAGCCTTTCGGCTTCAGAAGTGATCGGTAAAAATGCAACGCAGGCCGTACCGGAGGAATTGTTGAAGTTGCTGGAAAATCTCGATACGGAAAAAGGTGTTGTGGAAAAAGAAATCGACTGCACTGTCCGGGAAGGAAAGGTTATTCCCCTTGAAGTCAGCGCCACATTGCTTAATGATGAAAACCGTATGTTTCTCGGATATGTTCTGCTTTTCAAGGATCTCAGTGAGGTTCGTTCTTTAAGAAAAGAGATTGCAAGGAGCCAGCGCCTGGCATCCGTGGGAAGGCTTGCCGCCGGTGTTTCCCATGAAATACGTAATCCTTTAAGTTCAATCAAGGGCTTCGCCACATATTTCAAAGAAAGATATCATGATATTCCGGAAAATCAACAGATTTCAAACCTCATGATTCAAGAAGTAGACAGATTAAACAGAGTTGTAGGCCAGCTTCATGAATTTGCGAGACCGATTACAATTTCGAAAAAACCGATGAACCTCAGAACCTTATTAGAGAACTCTCTTAAAATGATAGAAAGGCAGACTTATGAGGCAAACATTAAGATTCAAACCCGCCTCGATTCTGAAATAGATGAAGTGCTTGTTGATCCGGACAGGATCAACCAGGTTTTTCTGAACCTTTATCTTAATGCCATCGAATCCATGAAAAACGGCGGGAGTCTCAGTGTATGGCTTTTAAAGAATGAAGAAAAGGATGGGATAGAAATTCGAATCCGAGATACCGGAACAGGTATCAGCGAAGAGGATCTGACACATATATTTGATCCCTACTTTACAACCAAAGCATCGGGCACAGGCCTGGGACTTGCAATTGTCCACAATATCATTGAGGCGCATGAGGGAGAAATAAAGGTGGATAGCATGTTCGGCCAAGGGACCACCATCACGATATTATTACCTTATACCTAACCCGGACAAACCGGAAAAAAATCATTTGCCACAAAGGCACAACCAGACACAAAGGATATATTTATTATTCTTTCTTCGCCTGCCCTGTTAAATATTGAAAAACCAGGACCGATTTTTGTTAAAAAGTGCCATCGAATATCTATACTAAGCGAAATTTAGAACTATTTAACAGGGTGAACCTTGGCGTCTTAGTGGCAATGAAAAAAGTATGGATAAGCCAACCATGA
>JBARSG010000498.1:0-4136 GCA_049644625.1 Desulfobacterales bacterium
TTGTTATCCTCATGGATCTTAGCCAGTTGGATCACTTTGTAAAAAGTCCGAATAAATTCCTCATGTGATGATCGGGTTTCCGGAGTCATTTGTGAACCTTTAAGGCTTTTCGATAAGCAGATCGAACACTTGGGAACAAGCTTTTTGAAGCTTTCTTAAGGACTTCCCGTGCTTCCTCCGTGTCCAGTTCAAGCAAAGCCAGGGCCGCGCCCCGCCGCCGCAGCGACCTGTCGAAACTGAAATCCAAGCCTTGACTAATCAGGGATTCGCGTAAAAACGGAACAAAACAGCTTGAATCACAACGGACCAGCGTTTTGTAACAATTCAGGATTTGCTGATCGTCCTCACGACGGATTTTTTTATGGTCAAGATAATTTCGTATCAAGTTCCCGGTCTCCGGGTCTTCGTGCTTCTCCAGATATTTCCACATCATCCGGCGAATTGTGAGAACAGGATCGTCTATGAGATGAAAAATCTTTTTAATCATATTTGAATCTCGATGGATCAAGGCCTTGAGGGCTTCCAGGCGCACCCGGCCCGATTCATGCTGCGTCATTTCGAGGAGAATTTGCTCGGTTTTTTCACCTTTGATATATCCTATAATAAAGACGAGCTTTTTGACTAACGCCTCTTCCGGTCGATTCAACAACTGTTCTAAAGGATAAATATCTTTTAGTGCCAGCGATCCAATAATTTCCAGAAGCTGCCGTTCCACAGACACGGATAATTTCTCAAGTAACAGGAGAGCAAGAGCAGTTATCGCCGCCGGTGGGAAACGGAGAAGCAAGCGCCGAAAAACTTTGATTCGGTCTGCATGTTGGTTATCAAAAGTCGGTAAAACCTGCCTGAGAACCCCCAACACCTGAGTGTCGGAAATATTAATGAAGAACCGATCCAACAAAGGCCGGGCCCAGGGTTTCTCGACTTTGCAAGATTGATAGGTCTTTTGTAAGCTCTCCAGAAAATCGAGAGCGATTTGAAAATTACCTTGAGCCAGAGCGTTCTTGAATTCCTCCTTTATAAAATCAAGGATAAGCGAATAGTTCTCGGGCTGGTTTTGAGTTTGGAGAATAACTTCTAGAACATCAAGTACGTCTTGGGTGCTGCTTTGCCGTTCTTCCTCGGCAACCATCTGTTCTAGGTTCTGAGACTCTTCCGGGGTCAGTTGCCAGATTGTTCTGTCCATGGTGGAAAGGGCCAGGCCGGCGCCATCATCCGGGGTCTCTGCCGTATCGGCCAAGTCCTGGTGATCATCATCCACCTGCTCCTGCATCGCTGCGTCCGGTGTCTCATGGTCCGTCACTTTGAAGGTGGTAAAATCTATTAGTGTCTCAGCCTTCCATAGAACATCCATGGCCGCATACTGCAGATGCGGGAAATCCATTTCCCACAAGGCGGTAACAAGATCTCCCTCGGCCTCTTCCTGTAAACTTTTGTAGTCATTGAAAATCTTAAAAAACCCGGAGATTTCCCAAAGTTCGAATCCTTGCTTAAACTCCAGCCACTGAATGCCGTCCCGAAACAAGGGGAAGGCCAATGTCCCTGTTTTGGGATCATCCTGTTGAACCGTTTTACTCTGAAAAAGAAGCCGGTCCTTCTCGACTTCGAATCTAAGATCACCATAATTTTCTATAAAGGCATCCAGGCGAGACTTGACAGTTTGGAGGGAGTTTTGGCAGGTTGCATGACTTTCAGGATACATGGCATAGTTTTTAGCGGCCATAATAAACGAAGCGATTACCGCCTCGACAGCTTGAAGTTCTTGAGCCGTTTGCCCTTGATCATGAAAATCGATTCCATTTTTTGTGGATTGTTCAGGCATACCTCTTGTCTTTATTTATCTAATAGCCGAACAATAACTGATCTATATAACAACCGCTGTTTAAGATTTGCATAATATATGTTGTATGTCAAGTAAAAAATAATACAATATATTGTAGTGGAGGCGATGTTACCGTAAACTCGGTTATTTTTTTCTGAGGAAATGACGGAACAGTTCAATTTCTTTATTTAGCTTCTTACCGGCCCTTTCAATCTGAATCTTGAGCCTGCTCCCGATTTTGCTGTAAAACAGCGCAAGTTTCAAGTCCGCCGGCGATTTTATTGACTGACCCGCAACCATTTGAATAACATCACCTTCCTGCAATCCTGCTTTCTTGGCAGGACTTTTATGACGGATACTCATGACTTCAAGGCCATGGTCTTTTTCTTCAACGATTACACCCAGTCGAGGCGATTTTTCTCCCTCTAATTTTGCGGTAATAAGGACATAATCAGCAATTCCGTCTTCAATTTCTTCATCCTGAACAACGACCGTAAACGGTTCGTGGTTTCTCCGATAAAGACGTTCAGGAATTCCATATTTATGTCTAACGTGACCATTTCCCGCCAGTATCACCAGTTTGCTTTCAGGATTGTCTGTTAGGAATTTCTGGGCAGATTCCGACATGGCTTCATCCCACAGAATTTGCGCCTGGTAAAAATAACTAAAATCTTTTAACTCCCCTTGTTCCTTGTGCAACGGGAACACCTCGTTCAAATCCCTCCTGTAGTGTTCATTTGAAAAATCCATTGAACCGGGAAGTTGTTTCTTCTCTTTATCTAATAGGCTGTATATGCCGTCACGGGCAACTTTCCGGCTGATATCACCGTGGATGTTAAGGGCAACAAGGGGCAAGTTTTGTTGTTTGAGATAATCGACGATCGGTTTATACAAATTGTAATCGTACCGCCATCTGCTGAAATATTCGGTCTTTTTCAAAAATGTATGCTCATCAATCCTCCCGGTCAGGTAGTCATTCACTACCGCTTGAAAAGGCTTTTGGAACATTTCCATGCCCACAGCCAGTTTATATCCGGCGTTGTGCATCTTTTTAATGATCTGCAGCTGGTTAATATGGTGGGCGAACCGGTCGTGCCTTTCCCCTATGTAAATAATGCGGGATGCTGTGAGATATGGAATAATACTGTCTACGGTTGTAAGCCTGTCGGGCGTTAAAACCCGGGGCGCCGGACGCGACAGCACCGGGATGCCGTTATCTGCTTGGGCAGTAGTTTTGCAGGTGTTCCGCCCGCCTCTAAAAGCCAGCTCGGTGTATTTGCCGTAATGCGGTATTTTGCGCTGCACCGCCTGGGCTTCTCCTTTGTTTTTAGCATGTAACAAAGCAATGCGCTCCGATACGTTGTATGGATTTTTATAAACTTTTATACGCACGCCGTCTTTTGGAACAGCCTGTTTTCCGAACAGCATATTTACAGTAGGATTATTAAAACCCGCAATCAGAAACGAATTTTCTTTGATATCACGAAATGTGATGTTACCCGGGGTTACATAACTAATATTTTCAATCCCAAGAGCGTCAATAATCGGTTGATATATGCACCGTTGCCCGGATGAAACAACGACCGTCAGCTGTTGTTTGCCCATAATGCCGGCCAGGACCGGAGGAATTTCTTCAGATGCTAAGTGTCGCATAATTGAGTAGTTTTCATCAATGACAGCTTTACTGGGCGTCTCATCCATAAAAAGACTGATCTGTTCTTTAGATTTTTTCACATGCACAAATTGCATCCGTTTGCCCGTGTCGGTGTGCAAGGATACGGGGATAAGCAGCGGATAAGCTTCTCCTTTTTGTAATAGTTCGAAATTTAGCCTAAGTTGTCCCTGCTGAACACGCAACTTGGCATTTTTTACCTCAAGCCGGGGGATATCTTTGCGGCTGAGCCAGTATCCAAAGTATGGTTTCAGTTTTTTCCCGGTTATTTTTTCAAAAGCCCGCTGTATATCCTGCCAGGAAGCTTTGTCAAAGCTATTTTCATGGATGAAGTCCCGTATGGCTGCAAAAAACGAATCCTCACCATAGAGTTCTCGTAACCCATGAAAGAACATCGCTGATTTTCCATAGCCTATTACACTTTGGGCTTTATTCCGTCTGCTGAAAAAATCACTCACCGGCATGGCATTGCCGGCATTTACATAGGCATCGTAATCCAACAGGATTTGTTTGCGATAGGCTGCGTCTTTGCCGTCAAGAGCGGCATAGTGATAATCCGACAGATACGTCGTGATTCCCTCCGCCCAATTGCCGAATGCAAAATCGATAAAAATGGAATTCCCAAACCATTGGTGCAAAATT
>JBARSG010000499.1:0-3336 GCA_049644625.1 Desulfobacterales bacterium
ATCATGTATGCAAATTATGATACGGAAAGTTATTATCATGCCAAAATGTATAACAGCGGCCTGGGCGGTATGTATTTCGAGTCAGAAAGAGCTCTCCAACAGGGATCAGATATTTGTATTAAAATGGAAAATCATTCATCTGACGAGTCTGGGCCTGAAGCTTTTAAGGCCTGCCGGGCGAGAGTAAAATGGTGCAAGAAAAGAAATAAAAGTGGCATTTCTTGCTATGGAATCGGCATCCAATATCTGGCTAAAAGTCATACAGTTTATGGTGGGAACGTTCATGGATTAACCTGTTCCTGTGATTTATGCGGCGAAAAGGTGCCTTCTGAAGAAATCCTTGAGAACCAAGATCTTGTCTGTTTATGTAATAGTTGTTTTAATTATTTAGAGGACTTACCAGAGGGTAAGATTAAGGAACGCATAAAGGAATTCTTGATTGGAAACGTCATCTGAAACCTCATTCATTTTCCGATTGAGCAAATGTCGTAAGGTGAACAATGCCGGGTTAGATCACAAAGTAAGTGGTGATACCGTTTATAACTTTTGGCAGATATATCTGAACCCCGAACCCGTGAACGGTTACAAGCTATCTTATCGGTTTTTCTCCCGATTGCATGGGATAAATTCCCGCCCCACAGGAGTTCCCACCATCAAAATAAAGACTTGCCTCTATGGACAAAATGAATTATGGTTTGATATTAAATAAAAGTCTCGGAAATTCTATAACCTGACCAAATCACTAGTCTTTTAATGACAACCTGTTTATGCCTTCGGTATGGAAGAATGGAATCCTGGAATATTGGGGGTAAGAGCGGAAATAAACGATTTTGATTGTCAAAAACTTCTTTCCTTCAACTTCGTTCAGGACAAGCTCACCCACCATTTCATTATTCCACTGTTTCAATTGGGGCGAAACCCCTAAACTCTTTTATACAGGTATTTGGCGGACGCATGAATATTAGACTGGCATAGGGAATATAAGGAAGGTTGCTGTGAAAAAGGTTATCAAAAATATCGCCCAAATGATGCATCAAGCCGACCCAAGAGCATGTTTTGCCATAGAATTCTGGGATGGTGATGCCATACGCTTTGGAAACTTTCCAGAGGTAATATTACGCCTGAAAACTAAAAGTTGTACCAAAAAAATCATCAGAAAAGGATTTTTAGGGTTTGGAGAAGCTTATATGGAGGGTGATCTGGAAATAGAGAAGGATCTTCTAAAACTTTTCCGTCTGGGATTCGCCATTAATTTTGACGAGCATTGCTTACCTTTCTGGCAAAAATTTCAACTGCTTATCCTTTCGCTGCTAAACAGTTCTACCCTGCGACGAGCCCCAAAAAATATTTCCTTTCATTACGACAGGGGCGATGAATTTTATGCACTCTATCTTGACAAGACCATGACTTACTCCTGTGCGTATTTTTCAAAGCCGGACGATTCTCTGGAACAGGCACAATTGAACAAATACGAACATATTTCCCGCAAACTTTTGCTTAAGCCTAATGAATCGCTTCTCGACATTGGGTGCGGCTGGGGCGGAATGCTTATCTATGCAGCCCGGAAATATGGCATAACCGGAGTTGGAATTACGCTATCGAAAAATCAGTTCGAATATGCCAATCGTAAAATCGAAGAATTGGGGCTTCAAAATCAGCTTAAGGTTTTATGTCAGGATTACAGAGAGTTAGATGATAAATTTGATAAAATAGTTTCCATAGGCATGATGGAACACGTAGGAAAAAAATTTATTCCTACTTTTATTCAAAAAGTTTCGGATTTATTAAAAAGCGGGGGGCTGGCTCTGCTGCATACCATTGGAAAAGATACTCCGTCTACCGGAGATCCCTGGACGTTTAGTTATATCTTTCCCGGGGCCTATATTCCGACACTTCACGAAATTGTGCAAGAAATGGGGAAAACCGGTTTTTCCATTCTGGATGTAGAAAATTTGCGGCTTCACTATGCAAAAACTCTTGAAAAATGGGCAGAAAATTTTGAAGGAAATATAGAGAAAATCAGGAAATTGTTTGATGAAACGTTTGTGAGGCAATGGCGTCTGTTTTTAAACAGTACGGCAGCAGGATTCAGGTACGGCAATTCTCGCCTGTTTCAGATTCTTGTCTCCAAAGGATTGGACAATACGTTGCCGGTAACGAGGGCACACGTATATGAAGAATAACCACCATAAGGAATCTTGCTTAAATATAAAAGCCAAACCAATCTTTTATATGAAAGGAGGACAAAATGGCTGTTAAAATTCTGATTAAACGGATTGTACCGGAAAACAAGGCAAAGGAAATGATACCTCTGTTTAGACAAATGAGAGTCCTTGCTACAAACCAGTCAGGTTATATTTCCGGTGAAACGTTAAAAAGCCTGGATAGACCCGATACGTTTCTGGTCATCAGTACCTGGAAGTCCTCTGATTACTGGGAAAAATGGTTGTTAAGCAAGGATAGACAGGAAACTCAAGATAAGATAGATGCTTTGCTTGGGGGAAAAACCGAATACGAAATGTTCCACTATGGATTTGGGGAATAGCCTCATCGCACTGTAGGTTAAGATTAAACAGCAATAGATCATCACATGTATAAGCAGAAAACCCAACTTGTTGATTCACATCCTTGAGAGGCTTAAACTCTGCAAAAAGTGAGCCTGACCACAAAAACCTATTTTATCAGTTTTTCACCCGATTGCGCGGGATAAATTCCCGCCCCATAGGGATTCCCACTATCAAAATGAAGCCTTTCGTCTATGGACAGATTGAAATATAATTTGATAATGATTTATCTTGAGTGAACATAACATAAAATCTCGAAGCAATTTTATATGAGGAGGTATTAAATGGCAACGGTCAAATCAAAAAAGAAAATCAATCGGAAAAAGGTGACATTTTCCATTGATTTATCAGGTGCTAACGAGGTCATTTTGATGGGAGATTTTAATAATTGGAATCCCAAAAAACATCTTATGAAGCAGGATGGGAATGGGGTGTGGAATAAGGCTGTTATTCTGCCTCCCGGAAACTACGAATATAAGTTTCTCGTTGACGGGCAGTGGAAAGAAGATCCCCAAAATGACCAGACTTGTTTAAACTGCTTCGGGAGTTACAACAATATTCTTAACCTGATCGTGCCTTAAACCGGGCAAGTAGGAACAACTTATGGATTAAACCCCGAATCCGCCGCAAATCAGGAGTTTTTATACCCTATGAAAAAGAGAGCTGATAAACGCCATAAATGTGAAGCATCGGTTATATGTAACTGTTTTAATAAAGATAAAACCATTAATGCCACAATGCTTAACTGCGGTGAAGGCGGCATGTATTTCGA
>JBARSG010000500.1:0-2771 GCA_049644625.1 Desulfobacterales bacterium
ATTTAGCGCCATCAGAATACTTATAAGTTCCTTGCCCATTCTCACAATTACCTTCTGTACACTGGGCAAAGGCACTTGCTGAAAAAATAGAAATAATAAATAACAGGGATAATATTAGGTGTTTCATCACACACCTCCTAATCTAAATTAAGAATGGATTATTGGATATGTTTTTTAGACTACCAACAGGGCAGCTATGACCCGTTGGAGCATGATGTGCACATTTTAATTGGGAACTCCATAGTAGCAACCACCGAATTAAAGTCAAATTATTGAAGCCTTATTCATTATAAGATATTCTTTAATTTTCTTTAAAGCGCTTTTGCTTATTTGATCAAATTTTAGAAGAACATCCTTGGGCGAAATATATAATAATTAAATCATTAGCTTATAATTTATTATTAGTGTCAAGTAAAATTATGCTTAATTTATATATAATTTTATTGAATTAGAATATATTGTAGATTTTTAAAGTAAATTACCATATATTGTGCATCCATAAATTATAAAATTGAGTAAAATTAGGACTGTTCTGTTACGTTTCCTATTTAAGTACCTCTAAACAGCCAATCTGCGAGGCTTATAGAATTTCTCTAAATTCCGTGGATTTTTGGAACAGCTCTCTGATAAATCGCCTACATTTGATGGAAGTAGGCGTCAACAGAAAAATTAGGATAGATGATGATCATCGACAGAGTGAGTTTTAGTAAATCAGGAGAAAAGAGAGCTTCAACGGACGGGGCGTTTAATTTAAACGCTGTATATTGTGGATGGCTTATCGATTCTTTAATGCTTGCTTTGGTGCCTAAACCGTAACTTCCCGAAAAATCAAGGTCATAACCAAAATCAAACATGGGCACTGCCAAATTCTGTCTTATTATTACAGATCGCATAGATTTGTTTCAGGTTGACCATGGATGTGACATTGTAATCAACGTTTGAATCATAACCGGAATTTGCAACAGGCTTCCAGAAACCGTCTGTCTGTAACCGTAAGAATGGTAAGGCCATTAACCCTGAACCTTTCCTGCCCAGCATGCCCCGTAGACCTGGAAGATCGTACTGGGGTTAAATTTTTCGCAGAAAAGAAGCAAAGTTTACCCCGTGAAACCTATCTGTCTTTTCTGTTTAACTGAGGCGAATTTAACCGGGGAACCTGTGAACTCCTTACACTTTTTTGGCCTCTCAGAATTTCAGTATACAGATACGGATTGTTGAATGTTGCAGGGTTGTGAGTTCTGCTATGAAAATGTAAATATCAGAGATTGAAAATTCGTGTGATATCGTTTTTCAATAAAGGCAGATCGATTTCACAAGGGTTGCTTTATTTGCAATTTTGTAAGAAAAGGGATATATGTACTGTAAATTTAGGTGGTTGACCTTGTAAGGCAAGCAATCTGTAATTTAGCTCACCCCTCCTTTTCCATCAATACATCACACCAATTAATGCCACAATGTAGCATATAACCATTTGAAATATAAAATAATTTATCATTTGACATACAAACTTCCTTATAATATCAAGTTATACAATCGCTTCGCGATTCTATATACTATATAATGCGGCTTCGCCGCTCTAAAAAAAGGAAATTCCTATACCATTTAATTACACTGCATCGTAAGTCTGTTCATCAGGACAGACTTTCAATTCCAGCCTATCCTCGAAAACGTATTTCATCAGTTCATAAAACAAAGAGCTGATTACTCGGTCTGCCCTCAGCCGGAAAGGATAATCTACAACGGCGGACGGGAAACCGAGAGACAGAGCGCTACCAATTCATCAATGACGGCCGTGCCGACACACATGACCGTATCCGCGCCGCCCCAGTATATTTTTGCCGTACCGTCGTCTTCAGGAACAGCTCCGCAGGTAAAGACAACATTGGGCACATAGCCATTTACCTCCCAAGGATCCTCAGGCTGCAATATCCACTGATCGGAAACGCCGATGATGTTCGCCGGATCATCAAGGTCATGCAGGGCCGCTCCGAGTCGATACACTGTTCCGGACACCGTCTTAAAAACGCCATGGTAAATATGAAGCCAGCCCTTGTCGGTTTTGAAGGGCGGTGCGCCGGGCCCGATTTTCATTTCATCCCAGTGATAGGCCACCGGCTTCATAATTACCCGGGAATCGCCCCAGTGCACGAGGTCGGGAGAATAGGAAATCCAGATCGACCAGGACGAAATTTCGGAATGCGGCCGGTCTAAACGCACATACCGATCGCCGAACTTTTCAGGGAAAATGACCACGTTGCGGAGGTCGGCCTGGGTGATCAGCGCAATGCGTTCCACTTTTTCAAAATCCGTGGTGCGCGCCAGGGCAATCCGCACGCCGTGACGGGAATAGGCGCTATAGGTCAGCAGGTACTCGTTTTCTACCAGGGAAATCCTCATGTCTTCGACTCCGAACGCTTCATATTCGGCAAAAACATTGTCCGTTGAAGGTATAAGAAAGGGTTTGGGATGAACCGTAAATGAAAAACCATCCTCGCTGTCAGCCCTGCCGATGATGGAGCGCCCGTTTAGCAGATGCGACCTGAAAAGCATAATGTAACGATCGTTGTGTTTGACGATGCCCGCATTGTGAACTGTAGCTACCGGATACGGCACATCCTTTCTTGTCAGTATGGGGTTTTTTTTAAAACGTGTTATTATTGGATTATGAGTTTTCATCGTAGTCTGTCCTATAAAATCATTTTAATATCTTAGGCCACCGGTACCGGCTATCTGTTTTAAGATTTTTCGAGGCCATTTTACAGTCTTTCAGC
>JBARSG010000501.1:0-1786 GCA_049644625.1 Desulfobacterales bacterium
CTGATATTCCGGGCGTGCTCGTGGTGGAAACGGGCACCGCTCAGGACGATCGGGGTTTCTTCACAGAAACTTATTCCAAGAAGGTCTGGGAAGATGCCGGGTTCAAGGAATCGTTCGTTCAAGATAACCTCAGCTTGTCCGCCAAAGGCACGCTGCGCGGCATGCATTACCAACTGAATCCGCATGGGATGGGCAAACTCGTCCGTGTGGTATCCGGTTCGGTGTTCGACGTGGCTGTGGACCTGCGCACAGGATCGCCGGCGTTCGGCATTCTTATTGACATTCCCAGGTGGAATCATTATCCTTTTTTGCAACCGCTGTGGTGGTGGAATTGGTAGACACGCTAGCTTGAGGGGCTAGTGCCCGTTTTGGGCGTGGAGGTTCAAGTCCTCTCCACAGCAGATAGCTCCTAGCATTGTAGTTAGTTATAGCACGCCATTTTTATTTTTCCTTCTATACGTTGTTGAAGCGCTGGATCTGAGCAAAACTCTGAGCAGAAAACGTATAGGAGGCAATGTATGCCGCACAAACCGTTCAATCTTCACAAAAGACGAAAAAAAATAAGCCCATCTACTACTGCCAGTTCTACGACGTTTGTGGACGACGGATGACCGCTGTAAGCACAGGACAAAACTCCAAAAGCACTGCGGAGGCCTGGGCATATGAGCAGCTGAAGGCAGGCCACCTCCCCCTGCGGCGGTGACTCACATTCGGGAAATACGCCGAAAATTGGTGGATCTGGGATAGGTGCCAGTATATACGCAACAAACGGGCGATAGGCAAACAAATCTTCCACTCATACGCGGACATCCGCCGATCATACCTATTCCATCATATTCCTCCGTACTTCGCCACGATACGCCTGACAAAGAGCACACCTGCTGTGATCGAAAAATGACAATTTGGAAGGGTGACCTCCGGCAGTACACCTTCAATCTTATCGCCGCCAGCACGGGGATGCGCATGGGAGAAATCCAAGCGCTACGGTTCCATTACTGTAAAAGCTGTCAGAGGTTTTAGAGAAACGATGGGATTTACTAGGATATTAGTATGGATAAGCTGAGAGACTGCCAGTAAGAAGCAGTTCAGAATATGAAGAAGAATCACGTTGGGATTATTTCTGCTGCTACTGGTTCTGGAAAGACCACGATGATGGCTGCTTCCATATAGACCCGGATGATGTTTTCAGAAACCGGCTAACCTTTTGGTCTAATTTTGAACAGCGAAGGTGAATCCGGATCCACCTCCCCATATTTAATGAAAATCATGATCTCTTCGGTAAATCCAATGTAGTACAAACCCAGGATTACAGTCACCAAGATGGTCGTGTTTACAAAATAGGATAGAATCAACAGAAAATAGACCAGCACACCGCACAATTTCAGGATAAAGGTATGCATTAAAATTGGCTTTCTGCACCTTATCGCGGAAACAATAAAGGACAGCCCCAGGATACCAAAAAAGATATAGAGCAGCGTCATATTGGGCTTCAGGTATTCCGAATACAGCCGGGCCATGAAATAGGCTGATGAAAGATAAAAGGGAAGGTCAGCGATGGAATCGAAAGTTTTCCCGAAATCCGTTTTTTGGTTAAATATTCTGGCAACCTGCCCGTCAAAAAAGTCCGTCGATCCCAATATGGCATAGCCAATGACAAATGCCGCTCTCATATCCTTCAGGGCAAATACGTAAAGTAACGGCAGAAAAACGAGTCTCGATAGGGACAATCCGTTAGGAACGGTCAGGTATTTTTTCTGAGTCAAACTTAATCTCCTCAACGTATGCT
>JBARSG010000502.1:0-1828 GCA_049644625.1 Desulfobacterales bacterium
TCTCTACACATTTCATATCGAACTGGGTAACAACTTCGCCCTTTTTACCTTTGTATAGCGGCAGATATTCCACCAGCGGCTTGTCTGCGATTACAACACCGGCAGCATGGGTTGAGGCATGCCTCGGGAGACCTTCCAATATACGGCAGATGTTGACAAGGTCGGCGACCTCCGGTTTCTTTTTGGCCAGATCCTTAATCCGAGGTTCCTGTTCAAGAGCAGCATCAAGATTTATGTTCAACACATCGGGCACCATTTTGGCAATGGCATCCACCTCGTAAAGCGGTATATCTAAAGCCCGGCCCACATCGCGAATTACGGCTCGGGTTCTTAGTTTTCCGAATGTGATAATCTGGGCAACGTAATCGCCGCCGCCGTATTTTTCCACCACGTATTTGAAGACTTCTTCCCTTCCGTTTATACAAAAGTCGACATCGATGTCCGGCATGCTTTTGCGAGCCGGGTTTAAAAAGCGTTCAAAGATCAGACCGTGCTCAATGGGATCAAGGTCCGTGATTCCAAGGGAATAAGCAACAAGGCTTCCTGCCGCAGATCCTCTTCCGGGTCCCACAGGAATATTATTTTCTTTGGCATATCGGATAAAATCGGCCACAATTAAAAAATACCCTGGAAACCCCATGGAATTGATGACGGCAATCTCCTTTTCGATACGGTCAACATAAAGCTTTTTATCAATATCGGGATTCTTTGTTTTTATTCGCTTGAAGATGGACTTAAACCCATTTCTTACCATTTGTTCAAAAACCTCATCTACTGTTTTCTTGGATGAGGTTTCAAATTTCGGGAAGTGATACGAGTTATAGTCGAATTTTATATTACAGCGCCTAGCGATATCTACGGTATTTTCAAGAGCACCGGGATAATCCTTGAAAGCGGAATACATTTCGGCTTTTGATTTTAAATAGAGCTGATCGGTTCTAAATTGCAGTCTGTCCGTGTCATGAACGGTTTTTCCTGTCTGGATGCACAAAAGTACATCATGAGCACGAACATCTTCTTTATCCAAGTAATGACAATCGTTGCTGGCAACCAGAGGAATGGAAAGCCTTTTGCTCATGTCCAAAAGGGCCTGGTTCACTTTTTCCTGTACATCGATACCGTTATTTTGAACTTCCAGAAAAAAATTTCCTTCACCGAAGATGTCAAGGTAAAAGCGGGCGGCCTCATCAGCCTTATCTATTCGGTGTTCCTGAATCAGTCTGGGGATTTCACCGCGCAAACATCCTGAAAGACCGATAAGCCCTTTAATGTATTGTTTTAGAACTTCTTTGTCGATGCGGGGTTTGTAATAAAATCCCTGAAGCTGGGCAATGGTGGCCAGTTTGCAAAGATTCCGGTATCCTTCCTGGTTTTCAGCCAGAAGGATCAAATGGGAGAGGCCCCTTTTATCGAGGGAGGTTTTTTCGGTAAGACGTCGCGGGGCCAGATAGCATTCGCACCCGATAATCGGTTTTATTCCGGCCTTATTCGCCTTTTCATAAAACGTCATGGCTCCGAACATGGTCCCATGATCGGTGATCGCCACGGCGTCCATGTCAAAATCTGCGACACGCTTTAAAAGCGGATCGATCCTTATGGCTCCGTCAAGAAGACTGTACTGGGTATGAACATGAAGGTGTACAAAATTAGATGGGGTCTCTGTCATTGTTTGTTTCGCATAATTGGAGGCTAATCAAGACGATAATTAGGCGCCTCTTTGGTAATAATCACATCATGGACATGGCTTTCACGCATGCCGGCCGCGCTGATCTTTATGAAGCGCGCTTTTTCCCTGAGTTCATCCAGGGTTCGGCACCCCACATATCCC
>JBARSG010000503.1:0-7307 GCA_049644625.1 Desulfobacterales bacterium
GGACGGGCCCATCGGAGGACTCGAGGTGGGCGGCATTTATGCGATGAAGATTCTTATTCCTCCGACGACCTTTTCCCGGCTGTTTCGAAATGCAATTTATTGGATGGGTTTTCAAGGACCCTTTCAGCTTCAGGTGAATCCGGTTGCTGCAAGAGCCGGGGCGTTATGGCAAAAATTTATTCGGCGCGGAGCTAAGGTCCGATTGGGTGATGAAAGATCGGTTGTGGATATTCATGCAACCTTTGTGGACCATACACTGGGGAGTTGCGGCGAGTTCAGTGAGTGGGTAGATGGGAGAACCTGGCGCCTGGAGGTTGATGACCATCTGGATTTCTTGAGAAAATGGCGCAGGGGCGGGGAGGTTGAAATCGCACGGCTGGGTTCAACGGAATACCGAGCCAAGTATGAATTTATGCATGAATTTGTTGCGCTGCTCCATGACATGGGAGGGCATGAGTTTGCCAGACAATATGAGTGGTCCACGGCCAAAAGTCAGCCAAACTGTCTGAAACGAAAAGGTACGGATAATGACCCTTCCGGCGGGTTGGTGGCGGTTGATTTTCGGGCCGGTCTTGCACTGCTCATGTTTCTACCCATGAGCCCCGGGGATTTTAAACTTATTGTCAAAGGACTCGGGCGGGGAAGCCTGGTACAGTTTGATCGGGGCAGCATCGGCCAACTTGAACGATTTATTGAAGCGCATCGCAACGACTTTACGGATATGCGTGACATGCTGGATGAGCTCAAAGCATGTGAGCGGATTTACAGAGACTCGGTGCCGGATATAACCCATAACTTCGCTCGGTTGTTTTACAGCAGGCGGCTGTGGTCGACCCTATTTGACAGCGCGGTGAATGGATGGAAGGTTCGGAATGTTGTCGACGATTCGCAGGCACAAAAGCTAAGACTTAGCAAGAGTTTGACGGTGTGGTTTTATTTGATGGGTCTCATCCCATTTTATGGCATGTCGTTCCAGCGAATTTGGGGACACGCGGACTGGCGAAAACATTATAAAAGCATGGCAACGAGTTGGGATTATTTAAGAAGAGCTTTTAGGGGGAGGGTCGCTGAAAAAACCATTGTCTGGCACAGAGCGGAAAGGATCGATAGTGCCCGCGCCTTGAGTATCGCTGAATCAGGGTGGCATTTTATGGTAAATTTGACATTGTCCATACTCCCTGTCGTGCTGCACCGGATAATCACGGATTGGGAATATGCCAAGGAGCGGCTCAATTATCTGTTTGTGCGTCCGGTTCGGTTGTATTTTGATTCGGAACTGCGCAAACAATGGCTTTCTGAGATGGTAACCGATGGGCAGAAAAAGCATATTCTAAGTCACGAGGACGCCGAGATTATTCTTTCACAGGTAGATGAGCCGTTTATACAGAAGTATTTAAAAAGCCTGGCCGTGCATATTTGTACGTTACCGGTGACCCAGATTGTTTCCGTGCTGGTTGCGATTATTTATGTTGCCATGCATCCTGAAATGCCAAGAGCACAGGCATGGGGGATCGGACTTGGAATTATCGCATTGTTTCAGGTTGTGCCGATTTCTCCGGGTTCTCTGGTCCGGGGGATTTATGTGGTGTATCTGGTAATCAGGGAGCGCAATTTCAAAGACTATAATATTGCAGTGTTTTTAGGGTTTTTTAAGTACATCGGATATCTGGCCTTTCCGATCCAGATGGCATATCGTTACCCGGTGCTGGCTCGATTTATGGCCGGGCATTGGGCCAATGAATCGGTGCACATTGTTCCGGTGTTTGGTGAAAGTGGGGCGCTGCTGGAGCATTGGGTCTTCTGTTTATTCTACAACCTGCCGTTGACCATACGGCGTCGTATTCGAAAGCGTACTTTGCTGCGGCTATCCATGGCAAAGCGATACTGGCATATCCCTTTGTGCGCTGTTGCGGCAACCGGAATATTTGGAATTACAGATTTTGTTTACCTTGGCAATGTTGGAAATCTCCCTGATTTGAAGACCATTTGGTGGCTTTGGATATGTGTACCCATGCTTTGTGGTGCGGTGGTGACCTTAGGATACGGCGGGGAAAGTTTGGGGAAGCGGTTTATCGGGGCGGCTGTCTGCGGCGTTGCCATGGGAGTGTTCTATACGGGGGTGTCCGCATTTCTTGGCCATAGTGGCGGAATTTGGGTTGGCGAGATTGCGACAAACGGTATGTGGCGAATATTTGTGTTTTCAATTTTTTCAGTATTCGGAGTGATAATTACCGAGCTAAAGTTGCCGGATCCGGATTTGTAGTAATTTGATGTCTCGGAAAATCTATTCATAAAATTCCGGCGGCATCATAAGGCAGAAAGGAAAACCCGGAACATGAGCAAAATCATGCAATTGACCGTGCGTGTTCGTCCGTATTACAAAAAGAGCCTGAAGGCGGATTATCCCGCGATTGGCCGGAACCTGAGTTATCTTAATGAAGCGTGGATAGAGGAAGGCCCCTCGCTTTTTGACATCGTGGGAAGACTGGACAAGCTCCTCTATGATCTGGAAGGAAATCCGCCGTTCAGAGAGATTCTTCTTAAACACCAGGACAAACTTCGTAAGCTTCACAATGAGGTTGAGGAGCACATTGCCAATTGGAACCTGGCCAAGGCTGATCAGGCACTGTATCAGATTGAGGACATTTTTGATCAAATTGAATGGGAATTGGGGAGTTAGAGCGGCGGGTTATCCTTTAACCACGGCAATAGGTCTGAGTTTCGCCACCTTTTTTGAAATTCCGGCTTCATGGACCACCTCAACCACTTGGGAAATATCCTTGTAGGCCTCGGGTATCTCTTCAGCCAGGGTGGATCTGCCGGTCCATTTGACCAGAATTCCCTTGTCTTCAAGTTCCCGTTGTATGGCCCGTCCTTTACTGGCCTTTTTTGCGGCTTTTCGGCTTAAAACACGCCCGGCGCCATGACATGTGGAGCCGAATGTTTCTTGCATGGCCTTTTCCGTACCTGTAAGAACATATGAAGCCGTACCCATATCTCCGGGTATAATTACCGGCTGTCCCACAGGGCGATATTGATCGCACAACGCCTCATGTCCGGGCGGAAAAGATCGGGTTGCGCCTTTTCTGTGAACACAGACCGTCTGTTTTTTTCCGTCGATAACATGAACTTCTTTTTTTGCGATGTTGTGGCATACGTCATAAAGCAGTTTCATGTTAAGATCCCTGGGACTAATACCGAGCACCCTCAAAAGTATCTCACGAGAATGGTGCATTAAAATCTGCCGGTTGGTCCAGGCATAATTTGCGGCACAGGCCATGGCATTATAATAGCGCATCCCTTCTTTGGATTGAATTCTGGCGCAGGCAAGCTGTCGATCCGGAAGATCAAACCCCAGCTTTTTTACATGCTTTGTCATAAAAGCCAGAAAGTCGTCACAAATTTGGTATCCCAAACCTCGGGAACCGGTATGGAGCATCAGGGTCACCTGGTCTTCAAACAGCCCGAATGCTTGGGCCGCCGGTGTATCATAAACCGCTTCTACCACGCCGATTTCAAGGAAATGATTTCCCGAACCCAGGGTTCCGAGCTGCTTGAGCCCCCTCTCCAGCGCCCTTTGACTGATCACGCCGGGGTCGGCATTCGGCATACACCCGCCATCTTCCGTATGTTCCAAATCCAGCGCTTCTCCAAGCCCCCGGCTGACCGCCCACCGGCTGCCCATTTGAAGAACCTTTTTTTCTTCGGGTACGGAAAGCTTGATAGAACCTTTTGAACCCACACCGGAAGGAATGCCCCGAAAAAGGGCATTCACAAGATTTTCGAGTTTTGGACGCACTTCTTTTTCCACAAGGGATGTTGTTGCCAGGCGTACGCCGCAGTTAATATCATACCCCACTCCGCCCGGAGATATGATGCCCGATTCCCAGTCAAAGGCCGCAACCCCGCCGATGGGAAACCCATACCCCCAGTGCATGTCCGGCATGGCAAGAGATGCTTTTAAAATGCCCGGAAGGGTTGCGACGTTTGCCACCTGTTTTAACGGTTCTTTCTGCTTTTCAGCTTTGAGCATGGATTCTGTTGCGTAAATAATCCCCGGTACGCGCATGGCGCCTGTTTTCGGGAGTTCCCACCGGTATTTGTCTATTTTTTTAATTTCCATGGTTTTCTTTTTTGTTCAGATTGAATGTTTCTGATAACATCATATTATCGTGAAGGGAAAAGTGTGTCAAGATGACAAAACAACCCGCCCAGGGCAAACGCGTTTGAATCCCAATACAGAGAGAACGCTCCACGACGGCGTGTATCTCTTTCCAACCGACTGAAACTTGTGCTTAAGCACCCGTAAGCCCGAGCCGCGCCGGAGTTATTAAGAACAATTCGTCGCTAAATTATCCCATTAATTTTTTTAGTCATAATTTCATTCGGCTCGGGCTAACGCGTGCTAAAGCCCTTCAAACAGTCAGTCGGTTTCCAAGAGAAACACGCCGTCGCTACGCTGCGCCGAAATCAAATGCGTTTACCCTGATAACCCGCCTAAACATCAAATATGATCATCGCCTCCCATCCGGAAGGGCTGCTGTTTACCTGGATTTGATGGTAAGTTACCGCTTTAATTTCAGTTTTTATAACATGGCGGTCAGGATTAAAGGGATCAAACTCGGCGGTTGCTGCCAGTTCAGTTTCAGACAGGGATAGAATTCGGACCTTTTTTACGAGCAATTCTTTACCGTTCCACAGGTACAAAACCTCTCTGAGCCAGTTTACCATAAGATCGGACCAGTCATCCCCTGATACCTTAATGTGACAGGAATCAAGGCCTGCTAACTGATTGATTTCCGTAATAATGTCAAACAGGGCCCATGCGGCATTGGCAAAAAGCTCTTTTGAATCCGAACCAAAAACATGGATGCCGAAATCAGCCGTATGGTCGATCAACTTGTATTTCTTTTTCATCCTGTCCAAAAGATCCTTTTTCTTGAAGCCATTTTTTGATTCTCTCCTTTTTGCTCAATACTTGAGTGTTCATGGGAAATCCATAATAAGTCTAAATAATTATCTGGCCTGTTTTTTCGGTGCTATATCCTCCCAAGGCTTGAACTCTCTTTTTGAACTCAGGAGAATTAATGGTTTCAAGCAGGATGCGGATGTTTTCAGATTCATAAAATATTTCGGGGATAATCAGGTCATACTGTTCCGTGACCACCGGGATAAAATCGAGGTTCAGGGCCTTTGCGGCGGCATAGATTCCAAGGGCCACATCCACCGCGCCGCTGAGCACGGCCACGGCCACCGACATATGGGTAAATTCTTCGTTCTCATATCCGTTGACACAAGCGGGATCGATGCCCAGCTGCGTTAAGCGGAAATCCAGAAGAATTCTTGTGCCGGAGCCTGCCTGTCGGTTGATGAAAGTAATATCATTACGTCCAAGGTCCTCAATGCCATTGATGGCCTTGGGATTTCCCGGAAGTACAATCAGTCCCTGATCCCGAAGAACAAGATTCACCAGTTTTACTTTGACATCGGGGAGATATTTTTTAACATAGGACATATTGTAAGAACCGTCCTGGGTATCCAGAAGATGTGATCCTGCCAAATGGCATACCTTTTTTTTAATGGCCATCAGACCGCCCATGCTGCCCACATGGCTTGAGGAAAGGGTAAGATTTTTGTGCCCGAAGCGAATCTGGTCTGCCAGAATGTCCAAGGTGTTGTCATGGCTTCCCACCACCACAACCGTATTTTTAATGGAGGAAAGAGGGCGCAGCAGTTCAGCCGTGACAGGCTCATGAGGCGGCAACCCTTCTGTGTTGTTCGGTACCCGGATAATACCGTCCGCTTGGGTTAGGGTGGTGATACACCCTGCGGCACGGGGCAGGGGGGTTGCCACGATCCGGTTGCCGACCGCTCCCAGCTTTACCCGTATAAATTCTTCGACGCCGAGTTTTGAGGCAATCTTTTTTGTCGGCTCAACGTGAGCAGTGGGCCTTTTTTTTTCCGGCTGTCCCAGCATCAATGATAATAACGGACCTACAAACTGTTCAAAGGCAATTATTGCGGATACCGGGTACCCCGGAATACCAAAGATGGGTTTGTCTTTTATTGCGCCGATGATAAGAGGCTTTCCGGGCATGATGGTAACGCCGTGGACCAGCACCCGGCCGAGATCATCAATAACATTTCTGGTATAGTCCTCAGATCCTGCCGATGATCCGCCCACGGTCAGTACCATATCAAAATCAGTGTTGACCGCATCCAGAATTGCTTCTTTTATTATTTCGGGATCATCGGTCAGCATTTCATGGCGGACAAAGCTGCCGCCGCACGACTCGATCAGTTTGCCGAGAACAAAAGAATTTGTTTCAAGCACCTGACCCGGCTTAAGATCTTCAAGAGACGTTTCCCGCCAGTCCACCAGCTCGGACCCTGTGGGAATAACCAGTACGTTTGGTTTTTTCCTTACCGGTACGCTAAAGACGCCTCCTGAAAGAAGGGCCCCCACACAATAGGGGGTTATGACATGGTTATGGGGGAAGAGAAGCTCGGTTGCCACGATATCTTCACCGACTTTTCGGACGTTTTGCCAGGGGAATGCCGGCGCTTCAATTTCAACCCGGCCCCGGCCCATATCATTAACATGCTCTATCATGATGACCGCATTGGTGTTTTCAGGCATTACGTGGCCGGTATTTATATAAAAAGCGTCTGTATCCATGACAAGTTCCTTTGGCCGTGTTTCAGAAGCACCAAAGGTGGTTGCCGCTGTTACGGCGATTCCGTCCATTGCAGACAGGTGAAAGTTCGGAGAGGAAATTACGGCGGTTACCGGTTCTGCCAGAACCCGGCCCACTGCGTCAGGAACCGAAATCGTCTCTTTTAAAAGAGGCTGAGAGAGGGAAAACCGCTCAAAGAGGATTTGGCGAGCCTCTTTGAGGGTTTTCATGTTTAAATAAATATTCCGATGGTTGCTCATTCCATTACTCCATTATTCCCTACGGGCCGGAGGCCAATTGGGGCGAAGCCCCATAAGCGCTAAGCTGTTTTGTAAATATTCACTGTTACATTTATGCAGTACAGGGTTGTTTTGAAAGATGAACGTCGAACATATTAAAAGATGAACGTCCAACATCGAACATTGAACGTCGAACGTCGAATAATGATGTCGCTCCGCTCCTCAAATTATTTTAAAATCGAATAGAAAACCAATAAGAACATTCAACAGCTATTTCTTTTTCTTTTCAGCAGTTTTGATACTCGTAACAAAAATCTTAATTAATTCTTCTGTTTCCTCTAAAATATCATTTAGTAGTTCAGGTTTTTTAATTAATGGTACCTTCTGAATA